>JAAYTZ010000041.1 GCA_012517965.1 Propionibacterium sp.
ACACCCACCGGGACCCTGGAATCCCCGCCCACCGGAGCCACATCCGGGAAACTGTCACACCCACCCGCCAGAATCACACCAAGACGGTGATCCTCAAGCCGTCACAACGACCCAACCCCGCCACGCGAAAGATCGAGGCTAACAGTTGGACGATGCCCTATCTAACAAATCGACATCAGGATAACTAACATCTGGACCCTGACGACCTTCCCATCTGACGCGTGTCCGCAAGCTTACGCCCATCGAGGTCGACGTCCGACTCTGGGCATGAGCGCGAGGATCCGCTCGACCGAACTCGTTCACCGGAACCCTCCTCCCCGACCGAACCCCACCACGCCTCCAGCGTCGGCTGATCGTCTCCGTCCACGTTGTCGCTGGCCAGCGTGATGGGACCACCGTGTTGCCACGAGCAGGGTCAGTGCCCGAAGCGACGGCTGGCAATGAGGGGTCCGTTCATCCGTTGCCCGGGCGATCCGACGCCAACCCAAGAACCAGCCCTCCTGATCTTGGGAGGATGACTCGCGGCACAACCGCAGGTAGGTGTTTGGACTGCGTCGACGCCACGTGAAACGGGGGCTTCTTGTGAACAATGGCCAGCCTCGATGTCCGAGAGCGGGTCGTCTCAGCAGATGGAGGAAGGCGACTGCTCTGTGCACGCCGTGGGTTGTCGCGAGTCTGGTGCTGGCCGGCTGCACGTTGCCGGGCGGCACGCGACCCCAGACCCCGACGCCCAGCGGCACGCCCTCCACCACCCCCCGGGCCACTGAGTCCCCAACCCAGGCCACCGAAGCGACGACGGTCGTGACGGCGTCCGGCGGGACGGCGAGTCTCCCGGACGGGACGTCGGTGTCGATCCCCGCCGGGGCGGCGGACGCCGACGCTCACCTCAGCGTGCGCCAGGTCACCCAACTCCCCGCGCCGCCCCCGCATGCCCTGGTGAACTCCGAGGTCGTCCAGATCGACCTGACGGGCGGGCTGCGCGGCGAGGCGACCGTTCACCTGGCCGCGCCGAAGCCCGCGAACTGGCCGACGGGCGTCCGTTGGCAGCCGATCCTGGCCTACTACGACACGACCGACGGTCGTTGGTACGCGGCCGACTCGGACTTCGACGCGGCGTCGGAGCAGGTCGTCGGCCAGGTGAGCCACTTCAGCACCTGGACAACCATGTCGTTCGACCCGCAGGCCATCGCCGACTCGGTCACCGAGTCCTACGCGGGGATCCTCGGACGCCCCAGCGGTATCCCGCCGCGCTGCGACGGGTCGGTCGAGCCAGGGCGCATTTCTGTCACCGTCACCGGCGGTCAACTGGTGGCCTACTGCCTCCAGCCCGACGCCGGCGGCGGGGCGACGCTGAAGAGAGAACGTCGCGAAGGCCGTGGTCCAGCCGGGGCCCCCGTAGCAACGAGCCAGTGACTCACTCAAACCCACTGCAAGGGATCGGAGTCCTTGACTGAACCGAACCGCAGCGGGCGTGCCGAGTGAAGAGCACGGGGGGCTCAGTCCTGCACGTTGGGTAGCTCGAATCTGCAAGTTCAGGGCCTCGGTTCTGCAAGTCCCGTGACGGACTGCGGCTGGCTCCACATCCTCCCCATAACCGCCCTATGGCAACACTGAACTGCTGGCCCGGAGCCCTCTGTGGCGAGGGCGCGCGCCGGAACCAAGGCCGCCTACACGGCGTCCCTCCCGTGCCGCCGCGCCGGCCGGACGCGGACCCCCGACGAGCAAACGGAGATGCCCACTAGCGGCCGATGCCGACCCAGAGCCCGTCGCGAGCGCGGGTCATGGCGACGTAGAGTTCGCGTCGGGTGAGGTCCCAGCGTTCGTGTTCGGTGTCGTCGCTGGGGGGCGTCGTGGCGGTGTGCTGGGGGCGGATGTCCGGGATGAGAACCTGTTTGAACTCGAGGCCCTTGGCGCGTTTGATCGTGCCGACTTTGATGGCGTCGACGGGGGTGCCGTCGTAGTCCTCGAGTTTCACCACGGGCAGGCCGGAGCGTTGCAGGACGGTCGCGGCGGCGGTGGCGGCGCGTCGGGTGATGCATAGAACAGCGACGTCCCCGACGCCGGTGCCGATCTGTCTGGTGACGTCGGTGATGCGGTCGACCATCGACTCGTTGAGTTCCTGCCAGGTGCCGAAGCGGGCGATGACCGGTTCGGGGCCGGAGCGGGGCACGCTGGCGGGGACGTCGCCGCGGGCGATGACGCCTTCGATGTCGGCGTATTCGTCGCCGGCGACGAGGCGTTGCGCGAAGGCCACGATCTGGGCGGTGTTGCGGTAGTTGATGTCGAGTACGACGCCGCGGTTGGCCACCGAGAGACCGGCTTCGGCGAGGGTGAAACCACCGGGGTAGATCGACTGTTGCCCATCACCGATGAGGGTCAGCCCGTCGGGTGCGTTCCCGACGAGGGAGTGCAGCAGCCGAATCATCGAGCAGGACAGGTCCTGAGCTTCGTCCACGATGACGGCCGAGTACACGTCGCCCAGGGGTTCGCGGCGCAACTCGGCCTCGGCGAGCAGGATCAGGTCGGCGTAGTCGTGCACGTGACGTCGGCGTAGTTCGGTGTCGTAGGCCTGGTACAGGGCCCAGACCGCCTGCCTACTGGTGAGGCTCAGTCGGTGGCGGCGCCCAGCACGGTTGAGGTCGGCGTAGGCCTCAAACGTGGTGATGCCCCGGCCCTTGAGGACGTACTGGATCTCCTCGTCCCAGTAGCGCCGGTTGATGCGGCTGGCGCCCAGCGGCGAGTGGACGCCGACCTTGTCCCACGCGGCCGCGAACGCCTCGCCGCTCGCGGCAGGGTCGAGCCGGAACGGCACCCCACGTTCCTGCAGGAGTCCGCGGGCGAAAGCATGGACGCCGGTGAAGTCGACCCGGTCGACGACCTCGGGGGCCAGACGCTTCAGCAACTCCCGCAGCACCTCAGGCAGGGTCCGCACGAACGTCGTCACGAGGACCCGTCCGGGGCGGGTCCTCGCCAGGTGAGCGGCCCGGTGCAAACCGACGACAGTCTTCCCCGTGCCGGCAGGTCCCCGGATCCGTGACGGGCCGCCGAACGAACGCCGAACGAGCTTGGCCTGCTGCGGGTGCAGGAACGCCATCCACTCCTCAATCGGCTGAGCCAGAATGCCCTGCAGCAGCGCGTCGTTGATCTCCTCCGGGCTCAGCAACGCCTCCTGCTCCACCGGCGCGACGACGGCCGGCAAGACCGGCTCCGCGACGGTGACTGCCACCGGGGCGGGCGCGGACGCCTGGGGGAAGAACGTCAAGGCGCGGGCCAGCACCGTATCGACCTGGGCCGGGGTGAGGCGGTTCCCGTGCGAGGCGATGCAGCGCAACACGTCACGCTCGCCGACGATGCGGACGCCCTGCACACCGGCGTCGAGGCCGCCGCGTCCGGCCAGCACCACCAGCGCGCGTACCTCGCCGGGGGCCAGCCCCACCTCTGCAAGGTCGGCTTGGGTGTCGTCGACGAGATCGACGAGA
>JAAYTZ010000042.1 GCA_012517965.1 Propionibacterium sp.
ACGGCGGTACGCTTCACGGCGAAAGTGCTTCCTTGCGCGGGACTTCTACGACTTCGACACTCGTATTATCCCAAGCCGGAAGCACTTTCGCTGTTCAAAACCCCGGATCAACAGCCCCCGTCATGAAAGCACGAGGTTAGTGGTCCTTTTCAGGGGTGGCGGTGGAGGGCGGGGCCGCGGGGGTTCGTGGGGTGAGGGTGAGTTCGATCCAGGGCACGGTGAGGTCGAGGCGGGTCAGGCTTTGCCGCAGGGCGTCGGGGAACGCCAGGTCGGGGTGGGTGCGGGAGGTCCAGCGCTGCCAGCGTGACGGGTGGCGGGGGCCGTCGCCGACGCACCAGGTGGGCACCGTCGCGGCCACGCTGTGGTCGAGCAGCCAGTCCACCTGGCGGCGGAAGTGGTGGCGTGCCTCGCCGGCGGGGGCGGTGCACCCGTAGGCGAGCAGGACGGCGTCGGCGGCGGCGAGGTGATCGGTCAGGTCTGCGCGGGCCTGGTCCCAGCCGGTGTTCTCCTGGCCGAGGTCGGCGATGGCTCCGGTGGCGTGGGAGGGCAGGGCGAACAGGTTGGCGACCCGGCGGTGAGTGAAGCCCAGCAGTTCGGCGGCCAAGTCCACGCGGCGCAGGGTCCGGTGTCCGTCGGTCAGGGGCGGGTTGCTGAGCACGGCCACCAGGGTGCGTGAGTCGGTGGCGGTCATCAGAACGGCTCCGCCCCGCGGGCCCACATCTTGGTCCAGTCGCCGCGCAGGCCGGTGGCGTCGAAGTCGCCGAAGGTGGTGGCGGCGAACGGGTCGTCGAGGTAGCGGACCTCGTCGTGAGCGGCGCCGCGCTCGTCGACCCGAACCAGGGCCAGGCGGTAGCGGGGGGCGGCGTTCTTGCCGGTGAGCACCTCGTTGTGGCTGATGAAGAAGTCGGCGGCGCCTTCGAGGCGGGCTTTGACCTCGATCCGGAGCGTGGAGCCGTCCGGCAGAGAGGAGAGGATGTCGTAGCCCGGGTTGTTGTGCGCCTGCTCGACGGGGCGGCGTCCGAGGCGGTGTTCGGCGGCGAGGACGGCGTCCACGCCGCGGCGTTCGACCTCTTTGGTCTCGACCGCGTGGCGGAGGGGTTCGTGGTGGGCGAGCTCGTCCACGGCGGCGGCGAGGGGAAGCACGACGGCGGCGGCGAGGATCCGCGGGGGCCGGGTGGCGAGTTGTTCCTGCTGAGCCAGGGTGCGGAGGCGGCGGGCGAGGCGGGCGTCCAGGTCGTCGGCCTTGCGGGTGAGGCTGTCGGCGGATTCCTTGGGCTTCTGGCCGGAGCGTTCCTGGTCGCCGGCGATGGTGGCTTCGACGTAGAGGCGGTCGCGTTCGGTGGTGAGCCGGTCGGTGACCTGGCGGCGCACCTTCTGCAGTTCGGCCTGGCGTCGGGGCTGCACCTCGGCGAGGAAGGCGGGCAGGCGGTGCTCGATGAGCCAACTGACGGCCTGCTGCTCGCCGGCGGCGAGCCAGGGCAGGCGACGGGCAGCGTCGGTGCCGGCTCCGGGCGGAGCGGCGACCGCGTCCAGGTAGGGGGCGGGACCGGCTTCGGTGACCGTGCCGGACTCGTCGACGAACGCGTAGCTGAACCGCCGCGAGATGGAGGCGTCGGTGCCGTCGACCACCTCCTCGATCACGCCCACCAGGAGCTGGGGCGTCGTGACCGCTGCCGAGATCAGCACCGTGCCCGCCTCGAGGGCGGGTTGGAGGCGGTGGGCGGTCTCGACCAAGACCGCGTCATGCAGGGGATGGCCGGGGGCGAGCAGGTCGGCGCGGACCAACCCGTCGGGTTGCACGTACGGCAGGTCGAACGTGACCCGCTCGTAGCGCGTCGCGATCGGCTGCGGCGACGCGGCCCGGACGGCGGCCGGCACGTTGGTGGCCTCGAACCGGCCCTGTTCGCGGCGGGCCAGGCGGCCCCCCAGGCGGGTGAACGCCTCCCGGAACGCCAACTCGATGTAGTGCGGTTGCAGCCGGCGGGCCCGGGCCTCGTCCATCGCCTGCCGCAGTTCGGCCAGATCCGCCTTCGACAACACCTCGGAGGCCAGCGCGCGTTCCTTGAGCAGTTCGGGCAGGCCCTCGCCGACCTGCCGGTCGATGACCTGGTGCATGCGGGCGCGGGTTTCGGGGCGCTCGCCGTAGCGGATGGCCTCCAGCAGCAGCAGCCGCAGCGGGGTGCCCTCGAACGCTTCGCCGAGCACGTCGAACACCTCGCCGCCGTAGGCGCGGCGCTGCTCCTCGATCTTTGCCAGCAGCCGGTGGAACACCTCGCCCTCGCGGGTGTTGGTGGCGACCAGGTTCCACAGCCGGCACACCTCGGTCTGCCCG
>JAAYTZ010000043.1 GCA_012517965.1 Propionibacterium sp.
CGGCTCCACCGGCCAAAGCAGGTCCGGTGAGCGAAGGCGCCGCAGTGACGGCGTCAAGGTCGCCGAGGCCACCCACGTGGACTCCGCCATCCACAGCCTGCCGACACGCCAAATGGCGCCTTCTTCAGCAGCCTCCTAGGGGATGTTGCATGGCCGCAACGAACCATTGCCCGCGGAATGCGGCTCTGACTAAGGATGGTGCATGGCTCCAACACATCATCGCCCACAGAAGGCGGCTGTGGCTAGGGGTGTTGCGTGGGTGCAACGAACCCTCGCACGACGTGGGCGGGGGTTTGATGCTGGAGGCCGTCGCGCTGCATCCGTTCGCAGGTAGGCCAGTGCCGCTCGGAAGTGCCGGCGCTGGGGTGCGAGTGTTGCGCGTTGCATGGCGCAGCACCCCTGAGTCGGCCGCACGGGGCGCCGCCGGTGACTCTGGGCCCACCTGCCTGGGGGCGGGCACGCCAGTCGGCAAAATGACATAATGTACATTATCGGACAAAGCCCTGCAGGTCGCCGGAGACCGCGCTCAAGCGCTGGGGCTCCGCCCGGGTCACGGTCGCAGAAGGCCACCCCGCACGGGGCCACCCCGCACCCGATCACCACTCGAGGATCGGCCAGTGGTTCCGCTTCGCCTCGGCGTAGAGGCCCAGGTCGGGGTCCACGGCGTGCGGGTGGCCCAGCAATCCCAGCCACGTGACGTCGGCCTGACTGTCGCCGTAGCCGTAGGACGCC
Organism: Propionibacterium sp.; assembly: GCA_012517965.1. Classification (GTDB taxonomy): domain Bacteria; phylum Actinomycetota; class Actinomycetes; order Propionibacteriales; family Propionibacteriaceae; genus Propioniciclava. The sequence goes on from JAAYTZ010000043.1 coordinate 733, forward strand.
GTGAGATCCAGCCCCTGCGCCGCCGCATAGCGCAGCAGCCACGCGGCGCGGGCCTCGTCCACCACCGGCGGGCCGCCGAGGTAGCCGGTGAGCACGCCGTCCGCCGCCTCCAGCGGTGTCGCCACGACCTCGTCGAACAGGTCGGCCAGCGGAGCCACGAACGGCGCCGGCACGCCGGTGACCAGCACCGTCCGGTGTCCGGCGCCCCGGTGCGCGGCGATCCGCTCCAGGGCGGCGTCCCGCAACGTTCGCCGTAGCCAGGCGGTGTATGGACCCGCCACGGCGTCCTCGAGACTCGCGACGCCGATGCCGGCGTAGCGTCGCGCGAACGTGCGCAGGAACTGGCCCCGGGCCCGCCGGTCGGCCCGCAGGTACGCCGGCGAATGCCACGCGATGGACGCCGCGTGCGCGGCTTGCCGCGCCGGGCCGGCCAGCGCCCGCTGGAGGGCGAGGAACTGGGTGACCACCGTGGCCGACGACACCGTGCCGTCGAGGTCGAACACCGCCAGCGTGCCGGGCCCGGGCGTGAGCCCGGCGGGCGTGGCGGCGCCGGACGGCCGGCGCGTCGCCCGGCGTTCCGCGTACTCGGCGGTCAGCCGGACCAGGCCCGGCAGGTGCCGCTCGGTGAAGTAGGTCGGCCAGTCGACGGCCGTCACGTCGAATGGAATCGGCGCGGCGGCGCCCAGCTCGGCGAGCAGCGCCCGGGTGTGCGCGTCGTCGAACACGAGCTCGGTGCGGGTGTAGTTCTGGTAGAGGTCGACGAATTTCCGCAGCGTAGTGAGGCCGGCGCGCTGCTTGTGCAGCGTCCCGGCCCAGCGGCGGGCCGAGCGGCGCGGCACCAGCGTCGCCGCCGCCTCGGCCGCCCGCACGCCGGTCTCCTGCAGCGCGATCACCGGCTCGACGAGGTGGCCGCGGCGGTAGGTCCAGCGCTTGACCCGGATCGGCCGGCCCCGGTCGTCGGTCAGCGGATGGGCGGTGAAGTACCCCTGGACGGCGTCCACCATCGTGTGGAACGGCAGCGGGTTCGAGGTGCCCGAGACGACCTGGTAGTAGGACGCCGCACCGCGCCGCTCGGACAGGCCCAGCGCCAGGGCGACGATCACCCCGACGACGAGGTCCACCGGGATCACGTCGAGCAGCGAATCGGGCAGCGCGGGGATCTCGGGCAGCAGCCCGCGGGCGTACGCCATGATCAGGGGGTCGGCGACCTTGTAGCCGTCGATCCACCCCGGGAAGGGCCAGGACAGGGCGCTCTCGATGATCGAGGGCCGCACGACCGACAGCCGGTGACCACGCCCGGCCCACTCGTCCTCGGCGACGCGTTCGGCCATCGCCTTGGTGAACGTGTAGACGTCGGTCCAGCCGAGGGTCTGGGCGCGCAGGCGTCCGGCGTCGACCAGGCGCTCCTGCACCGCGGCGGCCCGGGCGCCCTCGGCGGCCGCGGCGACGGCGTTCGGACCCTCCTTGCCGTGCACCAACTGGGCGCGCCGCAGGTGTTTCGCGAGCGACTCCGCCGACCGCGACGCCAGCTCGGCCTCCCGCCGGGACGCCGCCGCCCAGTCGCGCTCGGCGCGCCAGTCGACGCGGTGCGTCAGCGGACCCTCGGTGCGGAGCCCGCGGGCCGAGCCGCCCACGTAGGCCGTCGACACGTGCACGACGTGCGGGGACTGCCCGGAGGCCGCCAGCGCCCGGTAGAGGCCCAGCGCTCCCCCGACGTTGGTGTCGAACGCCTCGTCGATCGCCAGGTCGAACGAGACCGCCGACGCGCAGTGCACCACCGCGAACAGCGGGCCTGCGGCGGCGAGCTGCGCGACGGCCGCCGGGTCGGCGTCCAGGGTGGCCAGCTCGGCGGGGACGGCGACGACGCGGCGTCCGAACTCGGCGCGGGCCGCCGCGCTCCCCCGCGCCGCGACGAAGCCGGCGAAGGCCGGCTTGTCGAGCAGGGCGGCGAGCCGGGACGCCGCGTCGTCGCCCGCCTTGGGGCGGACGACGGCCAGCACCTCGACGTCGGCGGTCTTCTCCAGCAGGGCGAGCAGGACGGCCTGGCCGACGAAGCCGGTGGCTCCGGTCAGCAGCAGGCGGCGGGGCTCGGCGGCGGGTGGGGTCGGCACGAGGGCGGCTCGCTTTCGGGCGACGGGGCGGGGGTCCGGATACCGAACGATCATTCGGTTACGGCACCGTAGTGTATGTTGCACCGTCATGGCCACCTCCTGCGTCACCGGCGGCACCTCCGGCATCGGGCTCGCGTTCGCCCGCGCCCTGGCCGCGCGGGGCGACGCGTTGCTCCTCGTCGCCCGGGACGCCGACCGGCTCGCCGCCGTCGCCGCCGAGCTCACCGCCGCCCACGGCGTCCCCGTCGAGGTGCTGGTCGCCGACCTGGCCGACCGGGAGGCCGCGGCCCGCGTCGCCGCGCGCCTCGAGGACGCCGCCCGGCCCGTCGACACGCTGGTCAACAACGCCGGCTTCTCGGTGGGTGCCGCGCTGCTCGACCCCTCGATGGAGCGCCACGACCTGGCCGCCGAGGTGATGATGCGCTCGGTCGTGCTGCTCCAGGGGGCCGCCGGCCGCGCGATGCGGGCCCGCGGCGCGGGCACGATCGTCAACGTCGCCTCGATCGCCGGGTTCGTCACCCAGGGCCACTACTCGGCGATCAAGGCCTACGTGGTCGCGCTCACCGAGTCGCTGGCGGTCGAGCTGGCCGGCAGCGGCGTCCGGGTGTGCGCCCTGTGCCCGGGCTACGTGCGCACCGAGTTCCACGCGCGGGCCGGCATCCGCGGCTCGTCGATCCCCGGCCCCTTGTGGATGGACGCCGACGCGCTCGTCGCCGAGTGCCTGCGCGACGTCGACCGCGGGCGGGTCGTGTCGGTGCCGCAGGCCCGCTGGAAGGCGATCCACGGGGTCCTGCGGCACGCCCCGCGCCCCGCGGTGCGTCGGCTGTCCGCTCTGCTGAGCTCCAAGCGCCGCGGCGAGACGCCCTGAGGCCCACGCCCACCCGACCGACCGAAAGGAACCGCCCATGCCCGACGTGAAGCACCAGAAGTGGTGGGGATGGGGCTACGACGGCGTCCCCGACTTCCAGTACGCCAACAAGCCCGGCTTCGCGCCCTTCGTCCGCGCGCGGATCGGCCTCGACCTGGCGACGGCACCCGTCGTCCGGCCGCCGGCCCTCAGCGAGTTGACGGTGCCCGCCTCGCGGGCGTCCGCAGCCGACCTGGACGCCCTCGCCGCCGTGGTCGGCGCCGAGCACGTGCGCACCGACGACGAGACCCGCGTCGTCCACTGGGCCGGGCGCAGCGTCCGCGACCTGATCCGCACCCGCGCCGGCGACTTCACCCGCGTCACCGACGTCGTCGTCTACCCCGGCTCCGAGGACGAGTGCCGCCGGCTGCTGGCCCTGGCGGCCGAGCGCGACCTGGTCGTCATCCCGTTCGGCGGCGGCACCTCGATCTCCGGCTCGCTGCACGCCGAGGACGACGAGACCCGGGTCGTCGTCACCGTCGACCTCGGCCGCCTCAACCGGGTGCTGAGCGTCGACGAGCACTCGGGCCTGGCCCGCGTCCAGGCCGGCATCCTCGGCCCCGACCTCGAGGCCGACCTGGGCGCCCGCGGGCTCACGATGGGCCACGTGCCCGACTCCTTCACCTACTCGACGCTGGGCGGCTGGGTGGCGACGCGGTCGTCCGGCATGCAGTCCGACAAGTACGGCGACATCGCCGACATCGTCAAGGGGCTTCGCCTCGTCCGCCCGTCCGGGGTGGTGGTGCTCCGCGACCTGCCGTCCACGTCGACGGGCCCCTCGCTCCGCGAGATGATCATCGGCTCCGAGGGCCGCCTCGGCATCATCACCGAGGTCACGATCCAGGTGCACCGGCTGCCCGAGCGGCGCGAGGTCATCGCCTACATGTTCCCGACCTGGGACGCCGGCCTGCTCGCCCTGCACGAGGTGGCCCGCTCCGAGGCGCATCCGGTGTTCACCCGCCTGTCGGACGCCGACGAGACCGCCTTCTCGCTGTCGACGCTCAAGGCGCCGACCACCCCGCTGAAGAAGGCCAAGGCGTTCGGTCAGGAGCGCCTCTGGGACGTGCTGCGGCTGCGCGGCTGGGACACCGACGCCATGTGCATCAGCTACTGCTGCTTCGAGGGCACCAAGCGGCACAACGACCGCGAGAAGGACCTGGTCAAGTCGATCGTCGCCCGCCACGGCGGCATCACGCTGGGGTCGGGCCCCGGGGCGCTGTACGACCAGAAGAAGTTCGACACCCCGTACATCCGCGACTTCCTGCTCGACCGGCGCACGGTCGGCGACGTGTCGGAGACGGCCGCGCCGTGGTCGAAGCTCGCCGAGGTGCACCGGCGCACGAAGGCCGCCGCCCAACGGGCCTTCGCCGCCCTGGGGCGGACGGGCTTCGTGATGTGCCACCTCTCGCACAGCTACCACTCCGGCGCCTGCCTCTACTTCACGTTCGCGTTCGTGCTGGACGACGCCCGCGACGACCTGGAGCAGTACGACACCGTCAAGCGGGCCGTCCAGCAGGAGTTCATGGACGCCGGCGCCACCCTGTCGCACCACCACGGCGTCGGGACCGAGCACCGGCCCTGGATGGCCGAGGACGTCTCCCCGGAGGGGGTCGCCCTGCTGGCCGGGCTGTTCGAGGCCGCCGACCCGGAGCATCGCCTCAACCCCGACAAGGTGCTGCGGACCCGCCCGACCCCGGAGGGCTCCGCGACGACCGGCTAGAGTCGGCCCCCACCGCCCGAGTCGAAGGACACCCATGCTCCCCGCTCCCCCGCCGCACCCCGCGTTCGGCCCCGACGCGCCGGTCTACCTCGACCACAACGCCACCACCCCCGTCGACCCGCGGGTCGCGGAGGCGATGCGTGCCCCGCTGGCGGAGGCGTTCGGCAACCCGTCCAGCGCCCACGCCTACGGGACGCCGGCCCGCGCCCTGCTCGACGAGGCCCGCGGCCGGGTCACGGGCCTGATCGGGGCGGACGCCGGCCGGCTGGTGTTCACCGGGTCCGGGTCCGAGGCGGACGCCCTCGCCGTCCGCGGCGCGGTGCTGCAGCTGATCGCGTCCGGGCCCGGCCGGTGGCGCGAGGAACGCCCCCACGTGATCACCCAGCCGACCGAGCATCCCGCGGTGCTCGCGGCGTGCGAGTACCTGCTGCGCTGGCACGGCGCCGAGGTGACGCTGCTGGGGGTCGACGAGCAGGGCCGCGTCGACCCCGACGAGCTGCGCGCGGTGCTCACCGACCGGACGCTGCTGGTGTCCGTCATGCACGCGAACAACGAGACCGGCACGATCCAGCCGATCGCCGAGCTGGCCCGGATCACCCACGAGTCCCCCGACGCCCTGTTCCACACCGACGCCGCCCAGACCGTCGCCAAGGTGCCGGTCGACGTCGAGGCCCTGGGTGTGGACCTGTTGACCCTGGTCGGGCACAAGATGTACGCCCCCAAGGGCATCGGGGCGCTGTGGGTGCGCGACGGCGTCCGGCTGGAGCCGATCGTGGCCGGCGGCGGCCAGGAGGGCGGCCTGCGGGCCGGCACCGAGAACCTGCCGCACGCGGTGGCCCTCGGGGCGGCCGCGGCGCTGGCGTCCGCCGACCTGGCGGCCGACGAGCCCGCCCGCCTGGCCGCCCTCCGCGACCGGCTGCACGCCGGGCTGGACGCCGCCCTGCCCGGCCGGGTGCGGCTCAACGGCCACCCTGTCGAGCGGCTGCCGCACACCCTCAACGTCTCCCTCGACGGCGTGGACGCCCGCGCGCTGCTCGCCCTGGCCCCCGGCGTCGCGGCGTCCACCGGGTCGGCGTGCCACGCGGGCGCGACCACCCCGTCGCCGGTGCTGACCGGCATGGGCCTGGACGCCGCCCGTGCGTTCGGCGCCCTGCGGCTCTCGCTGGGGCGCTGGACGACCGAGGACGACATCGACCGCGCTGTGGCCCTCCTCGCCGCGGCCGCCGCCGACGAGCGGGCCGCCGCGACGGTGACCGAGAGCGCCGCGGAGCGCGCCCGGCGCCTGGCCCGCCGCACCCTGCCGCTGATCACCCCGGGCGGCTGACCCCGGGCCTGGGCGCTCCCGGCGCGGGTCGTTCTCAGCCGGCGGAGGCCCGGGCGGCGGCCTTGGCCGCCTTCTTGACCGCCCGCACCTGCGCCAGCGACGCGGCGTCGACCACGTCGGCGACCGAGCGGTACCCGTCCAGCCCGTAGTCCCCGGCGGCCTCCCGCCAGCCTTCGGGGGTGACGCCCCACTGCTTGCCGAGCAGCGCGACCAGGATCTGCGCCTTCTGCTCGCCGAACCCCGGCAACGCCCGGAGGCGGCGCTTGAGCTCGGCGCCGGTCGGGGCGTCGAACAGCGCGGCCGCCGTGCCGCCCCAGTCGGCGACGAGCACCCGGCAGACCGCCTGGAGCCGCTCCCCCATCGACCGCGGGAACCGGTGGATCGCCGGCGGCGTCGCGCACACGGCGACGAACTCCTCGGTGGGCATCGCGGCGATCCGCTCGACGTCGAGCCCGCCGAGCCGCTCGGCCAGGACGGCGGGGCCGGCGAACGCCTTCTCCATCGTCACCTGCTGGTCCAGGACCATCCCGAGGAGGACGGCGTTCGGGTCGGTGGCGAGCAGCCGGTCGGCGGCCTCGTCACCGGTGAGGTGCAACGTGCGGGTCATGGGCCGCAGCCTAACGGCGTCCGAGCCTCACTCGTAGAGGACGTAGACCGGCTGCGGGTCGAGCGCGAGCACCTCCTCGGGGGTCATCAGCGGCTGGTCCTTGCGGGTGTCCTCCTCGTAGAACAGCTTGAAGCCGAGGTGGACGTAGGCGGGGGTCAGCTTCACCAGCTGGTTGTAGGTGGCGGTCTTGAGGTTCTTCGAGCCGATGCCGTCGACCGACTTGATCAGCACGATCCCGGGGTGCTCCTTGAGCGCCCGCTCGCCGGTCACGATCTGCGGGTGGAGCTGGTGGTAGAGGAACACCTTCTCGGGCAGGTCGTGGGCGGCGACGATGCCGGACACGTAGGCGGCGACCTCGTTGAGTTCGGTGCCGGGCACGGTGCCGAACTGGCGGCCGGGCACCTGGTCGGGGCCGACGGCCCACTCGGGGTCGAGGGCGATGCCGACGTCGGGCTCCTTGAGCCACTTCTCGAGATGCTTGACCTCGTCGAGGAACTTGGCCCGGCCCGGCTGGATGTTGAGCAGCAGCAGTGCCCGGCGTTCGCGCGCCATCGCCAGCCAGGTGGCGATCACGTCGTCGCCGACGCGGGTGCGGTAGGTGTTGTCGGCCTGCGGCCTGTTGTGGGCGGTGGCGGCGATGAGCTCCATCACCGGCAGCGGCTCGCGCCCGGCCGCGTACTGGACGGCCAGTTGCTCCAGTTCGGTCATGCGCTCGCCCAGGTCGCCGATTCCCAGGCGGCCGAGGGCGGCGGCGCCCGGGTAGCCGGCGTAGCCGACCAGCCGGTAGCGGGGGAAGATCTCGTGGCCGCCGCGCGGCAGCTGGGGGCCGCTGCGGACCACGGCCGGCCCCGAGGTCGTGGAGGTCGTCGCCGCCCGCGGCGACCGGGTGCCGGACGCCTGTTCGTCCGAACCCCACACGACGTCCGGGCCGACGACGACCGGCTTCATCGGCTCGGTCGCGCAGCCGCCGGTCAGGAGCGCCAGCCCGACCAGGGCGGCGCCGAGCCGGCCAACCCCGGGACGCCGACGGGCGCCGGTTGGTCCTGGTAGCGACGTGCGACGTCCCACGGACCCGGCCGCCTACTCGTACATGATGTACTCGGGGGTGGGCTTGAGCGCCAACACCTCGGAGCTGGTCATGAGCCGTCCGCCGCGCTTGCGGTCCTCGCGGAAGAACAGCTTGAACCCCATGTGCACGTCGGCGGTCGTGGCGGCCACGATCCGCTCCCACTGGGCGATCTTCTGGCCGGGCGTGCCGATGCCGTCGGCCGACTTGATCGGCACCACCCCGGGGTGGCGCTTGAGGGCGCTCTCGTTCTTCATGATCGGCGGGTGCAGCACGTGGTAGACCATGACCTTCTCGGGCAGGTTGTGCTCGGCGACCAGCTCCGACAGGTAGCGGGCCACCTCGTCCAGCTCCGCGCCGGAGCTGTTGCCGAACACCTTGCCGGGGGTCTGGCCGGCGTCCACCGCCCACTCGGGGTCGAGCGCGACCCCGACGTCGGGCTCCTTGAGCCACTTCTCCAGGTGCTTGACCTCGTCGATGAACTCGGCGCGACCCGGCTGGATGTCGAGCAGCAGGATCGCCTTGTTCCGCCGCGCCACGTTCAGCCAGTCGGCGATGACGGCGTCGGGCGCCCGGGTCCGGAACGTGCCGTCCTTGCCCGGCACGGCGTGCACCGTGGTCGCGATGAGCTCCATCACGGGCATGATCTCGCGGTCGCCGGCGTACTCGGCGGAGTGCTCGAGCAGTTCGGCCATGCGCTCGTCGATGTCGCCCTCGCCGAGCCGGCCCAGGATGTTGTCGCCGGGGTACCCCACGTAGCCGAACAGCCGGTAGCGCGGGAAGATCTCGGTGCCGCCGCGCGGCAGCCCGGCCGGCGCGGGCTCGGTCACCGCGGCGTTCGGGGTGGCCTTCGCGCTCGAGCCGGACGCCGACGGCGCAGCGCTGCCGGCCGACGGCGCCGCCGACGGGCCGGGGGCCGGTTGGGCGGTGCAGCCGGCGAGCAGGGCGAGCAGGCACAGCAGAGAGGCTGTCGTGGTCCGGGCGCGCATGGCGGCCAGCCTACCCGGGCCCCTCGCCCACCCGGCCGGGGGCGCGCGGAGCGACCGCCCCCCACGGCACCGTGACCTCCCCGAGTCGCCACCGCGCCGGCCCGCCCAGCACGGGCCAGCCGGCGGCTCGCACCGCCGCGACCGTCGCCAGCCAGCGCTGCCGGACGCCGTGCGCCGACAGCGGGGCCGCCACCGCCCACGCCCGGTCGAGGGCGGCGAGCCAGTCGTGCACCGGCTCCCCCGGCACGTTGCGCTGGATCAGCACCTTCGGCAGCCGGTCGGCCACGTCCCCGGGCCGCGCCAGGGACGCCAGCCGCACCGACAGCGTCAACGTGCGGGGCCCGGCGGCGTCCAGCGTCACCCAGGACGCCCGGCGTCCGATCTCGTCGCACGTCCCCTCCACCAGGACGCCGCCGGGCGCCAGCCGCCCGGCGAGCCGCGCCCAGGCGTCCGGCACCTCGGCCTCGGGGTACTGGCGCAGGACGTTGAACGCCCGGATCAGGACCGGGTCGCCCCAGCCCGCCGGCACCGGCACCTCGAAGCCGCCCCGCAGGAACGCCCGGTCGGTGGACGCCCACGGCCGGGCCGCCTCGACGCGGGCCGGGTCGATCTCGAGGCCGGCGACGCGGACGTCCGGCCGCACCCGGCGCAGCCGCTCGTGCAGTTCGACCGTCGTGACCGGCCACGCCCCGTAGCCGAGGTCGACCACCACGGGTGGCCCCGTGGGAGCACGCAGCACCGCGGCCAGCGGTCCGGTGAGGTACCGGTCGACGCGCCGCAGCCGGTTGGGGTGGGTGGTGCCGCGGGTCGGGGTGCCGAGCGGGCGCGCCGGCCGGCGTGGGGCGTCCGGCCGACGCGGGGCGTCCGGCGCGGCGATCAGAGGTTGATCATGTGGCCGGCGATGCCCTCCATGGCCTCCTTGAGGGCCTCGGACAGGGTCGGGTGCGCGTGGATCGTCCGGCCCACCTCGTCGGCCGTCAGATCCCAGCGCTGCGCGAGCACCACCTCGGGCAGCAGTTCGGTGACCTCCGGGCCGATCATGGCGACGCCGAGGATCTCGTTGTACGTGGCGTCCGCGATGACCTTCACGAAGCCGACGCTCTCGCCCATGCCGCGGGCCTTGCCGTTGGCGGAGAACGGGAACTTGGCGGTCTTGACGTTGTAGCCCTTCTCCTTGGCCTGCGCCTCGGAGTAGCCCATCGACGCGATCTGCGGCTGGCAGTAGGTGGCCCGCGGGATCATGTCGTAGTTGATCGGCATCGTCGGGTGCCCGGCGATCGTCTCGGCGGCCACGACGCCCATCGCCTCGGCGGTGTGGGCCAGCATCAGTTTGGCGGTGCAGTCGCCGATGGCGTAAAGGCCGGGCACGTTGGTGCGCATGTAGTCGTCGATCGCGATGGCGCCGCGGTCGGTGAGGGCGACCCCGGTGTTCTCCAGGCCGTAGCCCTGCGTGCGGGGCGCGAAGCCCATCGCCTGCATCATCTTGTCGGCCTCCAGCACCTGCTGGGGGCCGCCCTTGGCCGGTTCGACCGTGACCCGGACGCCGCTGCCGGTGTCCTCGACGGCCTTCACGGCGGTGCTGGTGAGCACCTTGATGCCCAGCTTCTTGTAGGCCTTGGCGAGCTCGGCCGAGACCTCGGCGTCCTCGAGCGGCACCAGCCGGTCGAGGTACTCGACGATGGTGACGTCCACGCCGTAGCTGTTCAGCAGGTAGGCGAACTCGGTGCCGATCGCGCCGGAGCCGCCGATGATGATCGAGCGCGGCAGCGAGTCGGCCAGGATCTGCTCCTTGTAGCTGACGACGTTCGCCGACAGTTGGGTGCCGGGCAGCAGCTTGACGACGGCCCCGGCGTCGATGATGCAGGAGCCGAACGTCACCTCGCTCGTGGAGCCGTCGTTGCCCGCGACCGAGATCGTCCGCGCGTCGCGGAACGTGCCCCAGCCGTCGATCTCGGTGATCTTGTTCTTCTTCATCAGGTAGTGGACGCCGGCGGCCGACTTGGTCGCCACGTCGCGACTGCGGGAGTAGGCCTTGCCGTAGTCGAAGCTGAACTGTCCCGAGATGCCGAACTTCGCGGCGTCGTGCTGCAGGATGTTCACCAGCTCGGCGTTGCGCATGAGGGCCTTCGTCGGGATGCACCCGACGTTGAGGCACACCCCGCCCCAGTACTCCTTCTCGATGATGGCGGTCTGCAGCCCCAGTTGGGCCGCCCGGATCGCGGCGACGTACCCGCCGGGACCCGCTCCGAGGACAACGACGTCGAAGTGAGAGCTCATGGCGGTCACTCTAGCCATCGCATGCCCGCCCGGCCGGTCTGTTGCGGTGGGCTAAACTCGGCCTCCGTGACGGACTCCTCCAGCAGCCTCGGCAACCTCCTCCGCCTGACGCGGAACCAGCGCGGCCTCTCCAAGACGCAGATCGCCCAGGCCCTGAACGTCGGGGTCCGCGCCATCGAGCAGATCGAGACCGGCGAACGCAACCCCGACCTGGCGCTGCTCAACCGCTACGCCCATGCGCTCCTCGACCCGGCGGTCGCCAAGAAGCAGCCGGCGATGCACCTGCGCATCACCGGCCCCACCCGGCTCGCCGGCTCGATCGACGTCCGCTCGTCGAAGAACGCCGCGGTGGCGCTCCTGTGCGCCTCGCTGCTCAACGAGGGGCGCACGGTGCTCAAGGGCATCGCCCGCATCGAGGAGGTCAACCGGATCCTCGAGGTGCTGGAGAGCATCGGCGTCCGGGCCACCTGGTCGGCCGACAAGACCGAACTCGAGCTCATCCGGCCGGCGCGGCTCGACCTGGCGTCCATGGACGTCGAGGCGGCCCGGCGCACCCGCAGCATCATCATGTTCCTCGGGCCGCTGCTGCACGTGCTGCCCGAGTTCGAACTGCCCTACGCGGGCGGCTGCAACCTGGGTACCCGTACCGTGACCCCGCACATGCAGGCGCTGCACCACTTCGGGCTCGGCGTGGAGGCCACCGAAGGCTGGTACGTCGCCCGGGTCAAGGACGTGGGCGCCGGCGTCCGGAAGGTGACCCTCACCGAGCGGGGCGACACCGTCACCGAGAACGTGCTGATGGCCGCCGCCCTGCACCCCGGCGAGACGATCATCCGGAACGCGTCCCCCAACTACATGGTCCAGGACGTCTGCTTCTTCCTGCGGCAGCTCGGCGTCACCGTCGAGGGCATCGGCACGACGACGCTGCGGGTCGTCGGCAAGGAGCGCATCAACGCCGACGTCACCGTGGTGCCGTCGGAGGACCCGATCGAGGCGATGAGCCTGATCACCGCGGCGATCGTCACCGGCTCCGAGCTGACCGTCCGGCGGGCCCCGATCGAGTTCCTCGAGATCGAGCTGGCCATCCTGGAGGACATGGGCCTCGACTACAGCCTGTCGCCGGAGTACGTGGCCGAGAACGGCCACACCCGGCTCACCGACATCACGGTGCGCCCCAGCCACCTGCACGCCGCCGCCGACAAGATCCACCCGTTGCCGTTCCCGGGGCTCAACATCGACAACCTGCCGTTCTTCGCCGTCATCGCGGCGGTCGCCGACGGGCAGACCCTGATCCACGACTGGGTCTACGAGAACCGCGCCATCCACCTGATGGAGCTGAACAAGCTGGGCGCCGACACCCAGCTCCTCGACCCGCACCGGCTGCTGGTGCGCGGGCCGACGCGCTGGCGTCCGCGGGACATGTTCTGCCCGCCGGCGTTGCGCCCCGCGGTCTGCCTGCTGCTGGCCGCACTGGCGGCGTCCGGAACGAGCGTGCTGCGCGACGTGTACGTCATCAACCGCGGCTACGAGGACCTGGCCAACCGGCTCAACGATCTCGGCGCCCGGATCGAGACGTTCGTCGGGTAGCGGGTCGCTCCTCGCGGGGAGCGGTCACTGCTCCTTGCGGAGCTGCTCCAGGCGCTCGGCGAGGATCTCCTCCAGCTCGGGGATCGAGCGCCGCTCGCGCAGCATGTCCCAGTGGGTGCGCTGGTGCTTCTCCTCCTTCACGGCCGGCGGGACGCCGTCGGCGCGCAGGGCCGTCTTGCCGCAGCGCGGGCACTCCCACTCGGTGGGCAGTTCCGCCTCCTCGGCGAAGGTCAGCGTGAAGTGGTGCCCCTTGGGGCAGTCGAACGAGAGCTGCCGGCGCGCCGCGAGCTCGACCCCGGCCCCGTCCGCCAGGCTCCGGGAGCCCAGACCGTGACCCTTGAGCGACTTGTCCGCCATCGCAACCTCCGATCCCTCTCTCGCGTTACCCAACGCCTGCCGGGGATGGTTTGTTCCCCGGACGCCGGACCCTCAGCGGCCCCACAGGCCGCGCGCCACCAGCACGTCGCGCAGCACGGTCACCTCGTCGCTGACCAGGCCGTCCACGCCGAGGTCGATGAGCCGGTGCATCTCGGCCGGGTCGTTGATCGTCCAGACGTGGACCACGCGACCGGCACGGTGCGCCGCCCGGATCAGCGGCCGCGACACCAGCGGCACCCCCGTGCGTTCCTCGCGCACCGGGATCTGCAGGGCCTGCCCGGCGGGGGCCGCCACCCGCCGGACGCCGTAGCCGAACGCGTACCAGGCCACCCCCGCCGGGTCGACCGAGGTCGCCACCAGGCTGCCCGCCAGCCGCCGGAAGGCCCGCAGGCGCCGCGTGCTGAACGAGCCCACGCACACCCGCTCCTGGGCGGCGTGCCGGGCCAGGGTCCGGGCGAGCGGGACGACCGCGGCGTCCGCCTTGATGTCGATGTTGAGGCGGGCGTCCGGGAAGGCGTCCAGCACCTCGTCGAGGGTCGGGATCGGCTCCCGGCCGCCGATCCGCGCCTCCCGCAGGGCCGCCCACGGCAGGGCGGCGACCGCACCGGAGGCGTCCGTCACTCGGTCGAGGCGGTCGTCGTGGAAGGCGACCAGGACGCCGTCGGCCGTGGCGTGCACGTCGGTCTCCAGGTGGGTGAAACCCAGCTCGAGCGCCGAGGCGAACGCGGCGAGGGAGTTCTCGACGTCGGCGCCGGCGGCCGTGCCGCCCCGGTGGGCGAGCGCACAGAACCCCTCGGGAAAGTACGGGTAGTCGGCGGCGCGCACGCCCCCACGGTAGCCGCCCGCGAGAGCGTCCGGCCGCGGCCGGCGCGCAGGGCACAATGGTGCGCCGTGACCAAGATCGTCTCCATCCAGTCCCACGTCGCCTACGGCCACGTCGGCAACAGCGCCGCGCAGTTCCCGCTCATGCGGATGGGCTGCGACGTCGTCCCGGTGCTCACGGTCCACTTCGCGGCCAGCACGATCTACGGTCCGCCGCGCGGCCCGCTGCTCTCTCCCGACCAGGTCGGTGCCGTCGTGGACGGCATGAACGATCTCGGCTTCCTGGGCGACGTGGACGCCGTCCTGTCCGGTTTCCAGGGCGCCCCGGCGATGGGTGCCCGGATCCTGGAGTCGGTGCGCACCATCAAGGAGAGCAGCCCGGACGCCGTCTACTGCTGCGACCCCGTCATGGGCGACGTGGGCCGCGGCTTCTTCGTGATGCCGGGCATCCCGGAGTTCATCCGCGACGAGGTGATCGGCGAGGCCGACATCGTCACCCCGAACCACTTCGAGCTCGACTTCCTCACCGGCCGCCAGACCCGCACGCTCGCCGAGATCGTGGACGCCGCCCACGCCCTGCGTGACCGCGGCCCGGACGTCGTGGTGGTCACGTCGGCCGTCGCCGAGGACGCCCCCGCCGACGAGATTCACATGGTGGCGGTCGACGGGACCGGTGCCTGGCTGGTCAGCACCCCGAAGCTCGACCGGCTGTTCACCGGGTCGGGCGACGTCACCTCGGCGGTCTACCTGCACCACCACCTGCGCTCCGGCGTCGCCGAGGCGTTGGGCCGCACGGCCGACATCGTCTACGGACTGTTGGCCCGCACGGCCCAGTTGGGCACCCAGGAGCTGGCGCTCGTCGCCGCCCAGGACGAGTTCGTCGCCCCGACCCACCACTTCGAGGTCCGCCGCCTCGCCTGAGCGGGAGGGTCGGTCAGTCCTCGATCTCCCCGCGGACGATCGTCCGGTCGGGGGCGTCCGGTCGGCCGGGGGCGTCCGGTCGCGGCGGGGGGATGACGTCGCCGGGCACGACCGTGCTGCGGTCGACCTGCGCGGCCAGCAGGTCGGCCTGGTCGCGGTAGCGGCGCGTGAGCGCTTTGAAGACGCCGGTCAACCCGCGCCGCGCCCAGCCGCGCGTCGGCGGCAGCAGGAACAGGATGCCGACGGCGTCCGACAGGAAGCCGGGCAGCATCAGCAGCAGTGCGCCGACCAGGATCAGCGCGGCGTCCGACAGGGCCTGCCCCATCTTCTCCGGGTTCTGCTGCGCCGACCGCAGCGACCCCCAGGCCTTCGACCCCTCCAGGCGCAGCAGGACGCCGCCGACGGCGGCCTCGGCCACCAGGATCAACAGCAGCGGCAGGACGCCGATGGCGCGGCCGACGGCGGACAGCAGAGTGACCTCGGCGATCACGAACGCGAGCAGGCCGAGCAGCAGCCAGGTCGACTTCGTCTTCACGCCTGGTCGCGCCTCCCCCGGGTCAGGTCGTGGACGGTGCGGGCGACGGTCCGGGCGGTGGCGGCGACGAGTCCGGTCGCCGCCGCGACGCCCTCGCGCACCTGCGCGCCGCGGTGGGCGACGCCCAGCTCGGTGGTTTTCTTGAGGGCCTCGACGAACACGTCGCGGCCCAGCTTCGACTGGCCGCGCTCGCGTTCGTGGAACGTGATGGGCACCTCGACGATCCGGAACCCCTTGCGGTGGGCCAGCCAGGTCAGGTCGCGCTGGATGCCGTAGCCGGCGGCGTCCACGTCGTCGATGATCGCGCGCAGGGTGTCGGCGCGGAACAGGTTGAGGCCGCCGGTGACGTCCTTGATCGGCAGGCCGAGCATCAGCCGCGTGTAGAGACTGCCGCCGCGGGACAGCAGCTCGCGGGACTTCGGCCAGTTCACGACCCGGCCCCCCTTCACCCAGCGGGAGCCCTTGACCATGTCGGCGTCGGCGAGGGCGGCGAGCAGCTTCGGCAGCTCCTCGGGCTGGTGGGAGCCGTCGGCGTCGAACTCGACGATGACGTCGTAGCCGTGCTCGAGGGCCCAGCGGAAGCTCGCCAGGTAGGCGGCGCTCAAGCCCTCCTTGCCGGCGCGGTGCAGCACCTTGATGTGGTCGTCCCCGGCGGCCAGCTCGTCGGCGCGGCGTCCGGTGCCGTCGGGCGAGTTGTCGTCCGCGATCAGGATGTCGACCTGCGGCGCGGCCGCACGGAGGCGTCCGGTGATCATGTCGATGTTCTCGATCTCGTTGTAGGTCGGGATGATCACGAGGACCCTGCCCAGGGGCGTCCGGTCAGCCATGTCTCTCTCTTCGTGGTGCTCTGGTCGCGGTGGGGCCGGCGACGCCCTATTGTCCCCCACGGCGGCGACGGGCGGCGAACGCGGCGGCCAGGGCGGCGAGTCCGCCGGCGGCGAGGACGTACTCGACCGCCCACCCGCCCTGCAGCAGCGGCGTGCGGTCCGAGGAGCGGTTGAGGGTGACGACCCCCGAGGCGCCGACGCGGTCCGGGGCCCGCATCGCCACCCGGCCGTGCTCGTCGATGAGCCCGGTGACGCCGGAGGTGGTGACGACCAGCACCTGCCGGCGGGTCTCGGCGGCCCGGACCCGGGTGATCGCGAACTGCTGGTCGATCTGCGGGCTGCCCTGGAACATGGCGTTGTTGGAGCCGACGATCATGACCTCGGCACCGGCCGTGATCGCCTCGTGGAGCGTCTCCGGGAACGCCACCTCGTAGCAGATCGCGATGCCCACGGCGAGCGGACGGCCGTCGGGGCCGGCCACGTGGAGCACGCCGGGCTCGGTGCCCGGGATCGCCTGGTCCCCCACGACCGCCAGGATCGGCAGGACCGGGAGGAGAAGCTCGCGGAAGGGGATCCACTCGCCGAAGGGGACGAGATTGCGCTTGTCGTAGCGGTCCTCGACGCCGGCGTTCGTCCACCAGAAGGCGGTGGTCTGGCGCTGGCCGGGGCCGGGGCCGGCGGTGGGGGTACCGACCAGGATCGGGACGCCCGCCTCGGCCACCGCGTTGGCGATCACCGCGTTGGCGGTCGGATCGAGCAGCGGGTCGGCGTCCGTGCCGTTCTCGGGCCAGACGATGAAGTCGGGCCGCGGGAGTTCGCCGGCCTCGACGCGCGCGACGAGGCGGGCGGTCTGGGCGGCGTGGTTGCGTCCCGTCTCGCCGGGGCCGCCGATGCCGTAGAAGCCCTCCCCGGACGCCCCGCCCTGCACCCAGCCGACGGTGAGGGTCCCGGACGCCGCGGCCGCCGGCACCAGCGTGCCCGCGGCCCCCGCGGCGAACACGGTGACCGCGACGGCGGCCGCGACGAGGAGACGGGCGGGGCGGCGTCCGGTCAGGGACCAGGCGGCGGCGTGACCCACGAGGGCGACCACGAACGTGACGCCGGGGCTGCCCACCAGCGGGTAGAGGCCCGCGAGGGGGGTGTCGACCATGGCGTAGCCGAGTTTGGTCCAGCCGAAGCCGCCGAACGGAAAGCGGGCCTGGACCGCCTCGACGAGCACCCAGACCGCGGCGGAGGCCGGCGGGACGAGGGCCGGCGGGACGATGGCGGCGGGGAGGCCCGGGCGGGGGCGGGCGATCGCGTGCAGGAGCGCGCCGAGGACGGCGAAGTAGACGGACTCGACCGCGACGAGCGCGAGGTACGACGACCACTGGATCATCGCCTGCCAGCTCAGGGTGGTGAGGTTGAAGGCCAGGCCGTAGGAGAGCCCCAGGACGGCGGCCTGGCGCGTCCCGGCGGCGAGGGCGACGACGCGGGCCAGGACGGCGACGGCCACGAACAGCACCGGCCAGGCGCCGGCGGGCGGATAGGCCAGCGACGCGAGCAACCCGGCCCCGAGCGCGAACGGCAGGAGGAGCACGAACCCCGGGTCGTGCACGGGCGCTGCGGGTCCGTCCGCGGGGGCCCCGGCACGCGATGCCGTCATGACGCTCACCCGTAGAAGGGTAGCCAGGGGGTTGCGGCATCGCGATCTGTGCAATGCGCGAGGCGGCTTTCCGGCGTCCGGCATTGCACAGATCGGCCGGGAGGGGCCGACGGCCAGTCGGCGATCTCCCCCACCCCCGGTCTCCCCACCCCCGGTCTCCCCACCCGCGATCTGTGCAATGCGCGAGGCGGCTTTTCGGCGTCCGGCATTGCACAGATCGGCCGGGAGGGGGCCGGGGCCCAGCCAGCCCTCCCCCACCACACCCCACGCGAGGGGTCCGCACGCGGAGTGTCCGATGGACGCGCTAGGTTCCCCTGCATGAACGATGTCGATGCAGTCCGAGTGGCCGTGGCGCGCGAACTCCCCCGCGCACTGGAGGATCTGGGGCGCCTGGTGGCGATCCCCTCGGTGTCGATGCTGGCCGAGCACGCCGACGACGTGCAGACCTCGGCCGCGGCGGTGGCCGAGCTGATCCGCGGGCTGGGCTGGAGCGACGTCCGCGTCGTCGCCGCCGGGGGGCGTCCGGCCGTGATCGCCCACCACCCGGCGGCGCCAGGGGCGCCGACCGTCTGCCTCTACGCCCACCACGACATCCAGCCCACGGGGGCGGCCGGACAGTGGGCGTCCGACCCCTACGTGCTCACCGAACGCGACGGACGCCTCTACGGCCGCGGCGCGGTCGATGACAAGGGCGCCATCGCGGTCCACCTGGCGGCCCTCCGCGCCCTGGGGGGCCGCCCCGAGGTCGGCGTCACCCTGTTCGTCGAGGGCGAGGAGGAGGTTGGCTCCCCCAGCATGGACGCCTTCCTCGACCAGTTCGGCTCCGAGTTGGCCGCCGACGCCTTCGTCCTTCTCGACTCGGGCAACTGGGCCGTCGGACGCCCCGCGTTCACCTCCTCGCTGCGGGGCCTCGTCGACGTCGTCGTCGAGGTGCGCACCCTCGACCACGCCGTGCACTCCGGGCAGTACGGCGGCGTCGTCCCGGACGCCCTGACCACCCTGTGCCGCCTCCTCGCCACCCTGTGGGACGCCGACGGTGCGGTCGCCGTCGACGGGCTCACGGCCACCCCCGTCGCGGACCTCGAGTATCCCGAGGACCGGCTCCGCGCCGAGACGGGGCTGCTCGACGGCGTCCGGTTCATCGGACGCGGCTCGGCCGTCGAGCGGCTGTGGGGTCAGCCGGCGGTCACGGTGATCGGCCTGGACGCCCCGGCTGTCGAGGGGGCGTCCAACACGCTGGTGCCGGCGGCGCGGGCGAAGGTGAGCCTGCGCATTCCCCCCGACCAGGACGCCCCCGCCGCCCTGGAGGCCCTCAAGCGGCACCTCGTCGAGCATGCGCCGTTCGGGGCGCGGGTGTCGTTCGGCGAGGCCACGGGGGCGCCGGGCGCCCTGCTGCGGTTCGACAATCCGTTCGCCCGGGAGGCCGTCGCCGCCCTGAGCGACAGCTGGGGCGTGGAGCCGGTCTTCATCGGCATGGGCGGGTCGATCCCCCTCGCCGGTGAGCTGATGAGGCGATTCCCGGACGCCGCGGTCCTCCTGACCGGCATCGTCGACCCCGACTCGCGCATGCACGGGCTGAACGAGTCCGTCGACCTGGGGGACTTCGAGCGTGCGGCCGTCGCCGAGGCCCTCCTGCTCGGACGCCTCGGGCGCCGGGAGGCGTCCTGACGCGGCGTGGGGCTCGGCGCGCCGCGGTCCGGGGCGGTGGTCTCCACGGGGCGAGCCCGGCGCGCCCACGCTCCCCTGGTGCCCCCAACGGGCCTGAAGCGCAGGCCCCGGCGTCGGCGTCCGAGCTGCGAACAAGGGCCTCAGACCAGGGGGCGGTCCTCGTAGGGCACGGACAGAACCAGGGTGGTCGTGGTCGACACCTGCGCCAGTTGGCGGATCCTGCTCAACAGGGTCTCCAGGTCGCCGGGCGTCGCGACCCGGACCATCAGCACGTGGGACGCCTCACCGGCGACCGAGTAGCACGAGACGACCTCGGTGAGTTCGGCGATGCGGGCGGGAACCTCGTCGTCGAGAACGGGGTCCAGCGCGCGTAGTTCGACGAACGCCGTCAGCGTCTTGCCGAGGGATTCGGGGTTGATGACGGCACGGTAACCGGTGATGACCCCGCGCTGCTCGAGGCGCCGGACCCGCTGTTGCGCCGCGGACGTCGAGAGTCCCGTCTCGCGACCGATGTCGGTGTAGGACATGCGTCCGTCGCGGGCCAGGAGCCCCAGGATCTTCTGGTCCGTGCTTTCCATACGCGAAGTGTGCCACGATGTGAGCCATGGGAGCGCAGAATTCGCTTTTCTTCGACACCGCGTCGCTCTATTTCAGAGCTTTTTACGGCGTGCCGGCCACCCTTCGGGCGGTCGACGGCGGGCCGGTGAACGCGCTCCGCGGGCTGCTGGACTTCCTCGCCCGGTTCATCGGCGACTACCGGCCCGAGTTCGTCGCGTGCTGCTGGGACAACGACTGGCGTCCAGCCTGGCGGGTGGCGCTGCTGCCCTCGTACAAGGCGCACCGCGTGGCGGAGCCCGGGGCGGTGTCGACCCAGTCCGCGCAGGCGGCCTTCGTCGAGGAGGTGCCGGCCGACTTGGCGGTGCAGGTGCCGCTGATCCTGGAGGTGTTGGACGCCCTGGGTTTGCCTGTGGTCGGCGCGGACGGGTACGAGGCCGACGACGTGCTGGCCACGCTGACGGCTCGAGCTGCCGGACCGGTCGACGTGGTGACCGGCGACCGGGACCTGTTCCAGCTGGTGGACGACGCTCGCGGCGTCCGGGTGCTGTACGTGGCCCGGGGGGTGGCCCGGCACGAGCGCGTGACCGACGAGTGGTTGGCCGCACGCTATGGCATCACGGGTGCGCAGTACACGGACTTCGCCGTGCTGCGCGGTGACGCCGCCGACGGACTGCCCGGCGTGAAGGGCATCGGCGAGAAGTCGGCGGCGTCGCTGCTGGCGCGATTCGGCTCGCTGGAGGGCATCGTCGCGAACCTGGACGCCCTTGCGCCCGGCGTGCGGAGGGCGTTGACGGAGCACGTGGAGTACCTGGGGGCGGCGTCCCAGGTGGTGGCCTGCGAGAGGGACGTGCCGCTGCCGCAGGTGGACCTCACCCGGCCGCGGACCCCCCGAGACCCAGCCCGCTTCGCCCGGCTGGCGGCCGACCTGAAGCTGGGCGGGGCGGCGGACCGGATCCTCACCGCCCTGGCCCGCTGACTCCCGTCGGGGGCCGTCGTTCTTATGCCGGCCGGGGGCTTCCCTGTGGGCCGGTCACGGCCGATCTGTGCAATGTGGAGTGCGCGGCTGCGGCGTCCGGCCTTGCACTGATCGGGGCCGAGCCGCGCGAGCCGGTTCTGGCGATCGAGGCCCGGGACGCCGTTGCTGACGTCCTGGCCGGCCGATCTGTGCAATGCCGAGCGCGTCCCCAGGGCGTGCCGCATTGCACAGATGACGAACTCGACGAGCCCCCTCCCCGCCCCGAAGCTCCCACGGGGGCACCTTGTCCACAGCCCCGAAGTTCAGTGACGGGAATCTCCTGCGGACGCACATCGTGTGGGCGTGAAAGGCGTCTTCCCGAATCTCGCGGGCCAGCACGGGCTGGCGACCCGCGCTCAGCTCCGCGTGCTCGGTTGGGGAAACAGGGCCATCGCCCGCTGGGGGCGGACGGTCGGTCAACAGGCCTACCCGGGTGTGTTCGCCGCGCACAACGGCCCCCTCGATCGCGGTCAGCTCATCGCCGGCGCCGCCCTGTGGGCGGGCCACAGGGCGCTGTTGACGGGAGTCGCCGCCTTGGAGCTCCGTGGGTTCTGTCCACCGGGCGAAGCGACGATCCTCCGGTTCCTGGTGATGGCACCCGCCTGGTGCGCGCGTGCCGGGGACGCGCGGATCGTCCGCACGCGGCGTCCACTTCCGCAACCCGACTACATCGGCTGCATCCCGGTCGCGCCGTTCGAACGTGCCCTGCTCGATGCCGCCCGCTACCGCGAGTTCTCGCGGCTTCGGGTGCGTGCGCTCACGATCAAGGCGCTCCAGGGAGGCTGGGTCACGCCGGAGGCGCTGATCCGCGAGATCCAAAGCGGACGCCGCAACGAGACCCGGGCCGTCCGCTTGGGGGTCCGTGACTTCCTCCGCGGTGCTTGGTCGCTGCCGGAGGTCTGGCTCGCGAAGGTGGTCTCGGCTGCGGGGTTGCCGCCGATGCTGGTCAATCCCGAACTGAGGACGCCCTCCGGTCAGCTGATCGGCGTCCCCGACGGCTACTTCGATGCCGCTGGCGTGGCGGTGCAGGTGCACTCCCGGGAGTTCCACTCGGGCGAGGACGCCGACGGCGCCGATCGGTGGTCGCGGACGGTCGAGCGCGACGGGGACTACGCGGCCCATGGCGTCCTGGTGGTCGGGGTGGCTCCCCGCGCCCTTCGTGACGCCCCGGCTCGATTCCTGCAGCAGGTGGCGTCGGCGATCGCATCCCGGCAGGGCAGACCGCCTCCGGACGTCGTGGTGTGCCGCCGGCAGCTCTGACACTGCGGCGTCCGAGCTAGTCGATCTGTGCAATGCCGAACGCCGGAAGCCGGCTGCGGGCTTGCACAGACCCAGCAAGTCAGCCAGGGTGGAAGCTTGGCCGATCAGCCGGGCCTCGCGGACAGGTGACTGCGGCCTCGGGCTGGGTCGTCGATCGCCTGGTCACTCAGGTGGACCGTCTGAACGACGACCGCTGGCGCCCCAGGGCCGAGCGATCAGTGCAATGCTCGCGGCCGCAAGAGCGCACCGGACATTGCACAGATCCCCCGCCCAGGGGGCGAACGGCTGGTGTGGAGGGACGCGCAGGACGGCCGAGCGGTGGGCTCTCGTTGGGTGCCGGGCGGGGCCGAGCGATCAGTGCAATGCCCGCCGCCGCAAGAGCGCACCGGACATTGCACAGATCCACCGCCCAGGGGGCGAACGGCTGGAGTGGCGAGGCGCAACCCCAAGGGGCGCGACCAGGACCGCCCTACTGGGGACGCAGCACGTACACCGCCGCCCCAGCGGTCAGGTTCGCTCGGGCTCCCTGCATGTGCAGGCGGCGTCCTGTCTCGGTGAACGTGAATCGCTCCACGATGCCCAGCTCCAGCGCATCGAAGAGCTTCTCCAGGTCCACCAGGGTGGTGTGCCGGATGTTCGGCGTGTCGTACCACTTGTACGGCAGTTCCTTCGACATGGGCATGCGGCCCCGCAGCAGCCGCAGCCGGTGCCCCCACCAGCCGAAGTTCGGCACCGACACCACCAGGGTCCCGGCGATGCGCGACATCTCCCGCAGGACGTGCTCCGGACGCAGGATCGTCTGGATGGTGCGCGACAACACACACACGTCGTACGACCCATCGCCGAACTCGGCCAGCTCGTGGTCGACGTCCAGTTCGATGACCGGCACCCCGCGCCGGATCGCCTTCAGCACCTTCTCCGGGTCGATCTCGACCCCGGTGCCGGTGCAGCCCCGCTCCGACATCAGCCAGGCCAGCAACGACCCCGACCCGCAGCCCAGATCGAGGACGCGCGCCCCGGCCGGGATCTGCTCGGCGACCAGAGCCAGGTCCGCGCGCAGCCGACCGCTCCCCCACCGTGACGCGGTCACGTGCCCACCTCCAGCGCTCGGTCGAACCAGGCCCGCAGCGTGGCGTGATAGTCGTCGATCACCAGCAGGAACGAGTCGTGTCCCCACGGCGACTTGATCTCCCGGAAGGTCACGGGGTAGCGGGCGCCCTCGAGGTGGCGCACGATCCGCCGCGAGTGGCTCGTCGAGAACCGCCAGTCGGTGTCGAACGACACCACCAGGTAGCGCACCGGCCGCTCCAGCCGCGGCAGGGCGTGGTCGGTGAACGGGTCGAAGTAGTCCATCACCCGCGTCAGATACAGGTACGACAGGGCGTCGAACCGCTCCAGGAAGGTCTCTGCCTGGTGGTCGAGGTAGCTCTCCACCGCGAAGTCGATCCCGAAGCCGGGCGTCCGTTCCCCGTTCTGCGGCGACCGCCCGAACTTCTCGGTGAAGGCGTCTTCCGACAGATAGGTGATGTGCGCCATCATGCGCGCGATCGACAGTCCGACGTTCGGGCTGACCCCGGCGGCCTCGTAATCACCACCCAGGAAGTGCGGGTCGTCCATGATCGCCCGCCGCGCCACCGCCGAGAACGCGATGTTCTGCGCGGTCAACCGCGACGAGGACGCGATGATCACCGCGTGCGCCACCTCGTCGGGGTAGCTCAGCGACCATTCCAGCGCCTGCATGCCGCCCA
The DNA here is from genome assembly GCA_012517965.1 of Propionibacterium sp. GTDB lineage: Bacteria > Actinomycetota > Actinomycetes > Propionibacteriales > Propionibacteriaceae > Propioniciclava. The sequence goes on from JAAYTZ010000043.1 coordinate 24,698, forward strand.
TCGACCCGCCGACGACCGCCAGCAAGCGACCGATCCCCAGGTGCCGCACGAGGGCTCGGTGAACCTCCACGAAGTCGGCGATCGCCAGCAGCGGGAAGCTCAGCCCGTACGCCTTCCCCGTGGCCGGGTCGATCGACGACGGCCCGGTGCTGCCCCGGCAGCCCCCGATCAGGTTCGCGCAGACGACGAAGAACCGTTCGGTGTCCAACGGCTTCCCGGGCCCGATCAGGTTGTCCCACCAGCCGGGGCCCTTCGCGCCGACGTGCCAGCCGGCGGCGTGGGCGTCCCCGGTCAGGGCGTGGCAGATCATCACCGCGTTCGAGCGGTCGGCGTTCAGGCGGCCGTAGGTCTCGTAGGCGACGTCCACCGGCCCCAGGGTGCGACCGGACGCCAGCGTGAGCGGCTCGTCGCGGGTGAAGAGCCGCACCTGCTGGGTCTCGACGAAACCGACGGACTCCGGATCGTGCCGCACGGTCAGCGCGCCCCCAGCGCCTGGTCGAGGTCGGCGATCAGGTCGTCGACGTGCTCGATGCCGATCGACAGCCGCACCATCTCCGGCGAGACCCCGGCGGCCACCAGTTCCTCGGGGGTGAGCTGGGAGTGCGTGGTCGTCGCCGAGTGGATCGCCAGCGACTTGGCGTCCCCGATGTTGGCCAGGTGGCTGAACAGGCCGAGCGCGTCGATGAACGCCGCCCCGCCCTCCCGGCCGGACTTCAGCCCGAACGACACCAGCCCGCCGAACCCGCGGCCCCCGAGCATCCGCCCGGCGAGCGCGTGGTAGGGGTTGTCGGCCAGCCCGGGATAGTTCACCCACGCCACCCGCGGGTCGCCCGCCAGGTACTCGGCGACGCGCTGGGCGTTGCCGCAGTGCCGCTCCATGCGCAGGTGCAGCGTCTCGAGGCCCTGCATCAGCAGCCAGGCGTTGAGCGGCGCCAGCGTGGCGCCCGTGTTGCGCAGCAGCACCGTCCGGGCGCGAACGATGTACGCGGCCGCCCCCGCGGCCTCGGTCCAGACGGTCTCGTGGTAGGCGTGGTCGGGACCGGTCAGGTTCGGGAACCGCCCCGCGTGCGCCGCCCAGTCGAACCGACCCGAGTCGACGATGACGCCGCCCATCGTGGTGCCGTGGCCGCCCATGTACTTGGTGGCCGAGTGCACGACGACGTCGACGCCGAACTCGAACGGCCGGCACAGGAACGGCGTCGGCACCGTGTTGTCGATCAGCAACGGCAGCCCGAGCGCGTGCGCCGCGTCCGCCCAGGCCGCCAGGTCGAGCACCGTCAGGCTGGGGTTGCTGATGGTCTCGCCGAACACCAGTTTCGTCCGCTCGTCGACGGCCGCCGCCAACTCCTCGGGCCGGTCGGGGTCGACGAACCGCGTCTCGACGCCGAACTGCGGCAGCGTGTGCGCGAACAGCGCGAACGTGCCGCCGTACAGGGCCGACGTCGACACGATGTTGTCGCCCGCCCCGGCCAGGTTCAGCACGGCGTACGTGATGGCCGCCGCCCCGGACGCCGTCGCGAGCGCCCCCACGCCCCCCTCGAGGGCGTTGACCCGCTCCTCGAACGCGTGCTGCGTCGGGTTCGTGATGCGCGTGTAGATGTAGCCGGGCCGGCGCAGCGCGAACAGGTCGGCCGCGTGCTCGGTGTCCTCGAAGACGAACGACGTCGTCTGGTGGATCGGCAGCGCCCGCGCCCCCGTCTCGTCCGGCACCTGGCCGGCGTGCACCGCGAGGGTCTCCAGTCGGTACTCCATGACCGCCCCTATCCGTCGACGTCCGGAGCAGGATAGCCCGCGCCCCCGACCCCGCCGAGAGCGAACCACTCCACGATCTCGTAGCGATTCTGCGGATCGTTCAGGTGCGATTCCACCAGGGCCAGCTCGGACGCCGTGAAGGCGAGTGGCGGGGCGGCGTCCAGGATGCGCAGCCAGCGCGTCGCCTCAGCCGGACGCCGCAGGCGCGCCAGCGTCAGGTGCGGCACGAACCGGGCCCCGTCGGGCTCCACCCCCGCCCGGGACGCCGCCCGCCGGCACCCCGCCGCGAGCCGCTCCAGTTCGCCGGCCGGGGTCGCGGACGCCGTCAGGTGCAGCAGCCGGGCGGCGTACGGGTTCGGGAACGCCCCGGCTCCGCCCAGCCGGACGCTCAGCGGCGGCGTCCGCGCGGCGGTCTCCGTCAGGTTCTCGACGAGCCGGTCGAGGCGGTCGGACGCCACCGACGCCATGAAGCACGTCGTGATGTGCCACGACTGGGGCGACGTCCAGCGCAACTGCGGGTCGGCGCCCCGGCGCGGCTCGATGAACTCGGCCAGGGCCTCGACGACCTCGGCGGACGGGATGAGGGCGGTGAACAGGCGAGCGGACACGCATGCGACAATAGGACGCCCCGCCGACAGTTCGCGGGCGCGGGGCCGGCCACTCCGGTGGCCCGGGTGAGGAGGAGACAGCCATGGGACCGCTCGAGGGACGCATCACCGAGGACATGAAGGCCGCCCTCAAGGCCGGCGACAAGGAGCGGGTCAGCACGCTGCGCATGGCGATCGCCGCGCTGAAGAACGAGAAGGTCGCCGGCAAGGCGGCCCGCGAGCTCACCGAGGCCGACGAACTGCGGGTGCTGACCGGTGAGGTCAACAAGCGCAAGGACTCCGCCGAGGCCTACACCGCCGGCCACCGCCCGGAGCTCGCCGCCAAGGAGTTGGCCGAGGCGGAGTTGCTGCAGACCTACCTGCCCGCGCGCCTCACGGACGCCGAACTGGACGCCCTCGTGGCCGCCGCCGTCGCGGACGCCGCGGCCGCCCTCGGCGCGCCGCCGACCATCAAGCAGTTGGGGCAGATCATCAAGGCGGTCAACGCCGAGGCCGCCGGACGCGCGGACGGCGGCACCGTCGCGGCCAAGGTGCGGGCCGCGCTGGCCTGACCTGCCAGTGCGCGGACGGCGGCACCCCGAGCCGGGCTACTTCAGGGACGCCAGGCCCTTGGCCAGGCCCGCCAGGACGGCGACGACGAGGGCACCGGTCGCCGCGAGGACCACGCGGGCCGCGATCGGGTGATCGGCTGGGCCAGCGGGGGTGCGGGTTCGCTTGGGCATCGAAGACCTCCTTGCCGGACGGCGTCCCTCGCAATATACCCCATGGGGTATGCTGGGGCTGTGATTCTGCGCCGATTCGCTCCCCTCGTCCTCGCCGCCGCCCTGCTCGGCGGTTGCACCGCGGCCCCGGCCACGACGACCGCCCCGGCCACCGTCCCCGCCGCGACCGCCGGCATCCCCCAGCTGAAGCGCGACCTGAACGTGCGGGAGTTCGCCGACCTGGTCGCCCAGCCGGGCGTGGTCGTCCTCGACGTGCGCACCCCCGCCGAGTTCGCCACCGGCCACCTGCAGGGCGCCCGCAACATCGACCTGCAGGGCCCCGACTTCGACGCCCAGATCGCCGCCCTCCCCAAGGACGCCACCTACGCCGTCTACTGCCGCTCCGGGAACCGTTCGGCCACCGCGCTGAGCAAGATGAACGCCGCGGGGATCACCCGCGCCGCCCACCTCACCGGCGGCATCGGGGCGTGGCAGTCCGCGGGGAATCCCATCGTTCGCTAGCCTGCCGGGCATGACCCCGCCCCCGGCATCCCATGCCGCGCTCCCGGCACCCACCCGCCGCGGACGCCCCCGGGCGCCCCGGGCCCTGGTCGCCGCGGGACTGGCGGCCGCCGTCCTGGTCCTGCCCGCGTGCAGCCAGGCCCCGTCCCCGGGCCCGACCACCGCGACGTCGCGCGGCGCCGGCGAAGTGACCGGCGACTGGACCGCCGTCGGGCTGTTCGTCGACGCGGTCATGGCCGAGAACCGGGACGCCGCCGCGCGCTACGTGGTGCCGGACTCCCCCGCCGCCCGCTACCTGCGCTTCCAGGCCGACTTCGCCGGCGCCGACCCGGCCCGCTCCACCCCCAGCCCCGGCACGTGGGCGGTGAACGTCGACAAGCACCTCGGGGAGGTCACCCTCGGGGTGGTCGGCGCGACCCCCGTCGTCTGGACCGACTGGCGCTTCGCCCCCGACGGCCGCATCCTGCAGTGGTCGACCCCGGTCGCCGGACCCCTCGAAGACCGGCTGTGGACGGCCGAGCCCGTCGCGACGTCCCCGGCGGGGACCGTGCGGCTCGTCTCCGCCTTCGTCAACGACACGTCGCTGAGCGTGGTGGTCGAGGTGGCCGCCACCGGGGCGTCCCAGACCATCGACTGCGACGCCACCTACGCGGCGCCGGCCCCGGGGGCGGCGACCCCCACCGCGGGCGCCTCCCCCGCCACCGGCGAGCCGGGCCCCCAGCCCGCCGACGGCTGCTTCGGCACCGCGCGGATCTCGGCCGGGGCCACCGGCCGCGTCGCCCTGCAGTTCCTCGACGCGCGCCTCGGCGGCACGCTCACCTACACCCTGCGGGACGCCGCCGGCGCGGCCCAGCCGGCCCGCCTGTCCGTCCGCTGAGCGGACCCGCTCGGACGCCGCCCGTCGGCTCCGCGCGGCGTCCGGCTGGGAATGTCGCCCGGGGCGTCCGCGTTACACCGGTGTGATCCGTCGGCCGCGACGGGAGGAGGATTGATGCTCGACCCGACCCATCTGTTCGACTACGAGAGCCACGTCGACCCGCGCACCGTCCGGGCCCGCACCCTGGTTGTCACCCTGGGTTCGTTCATCGACGCCGGCCACGCCCAGCGCCTCATCAACGATCACGTGCTGAACTCGTTGTCGGGTCACCGGTTGGGCACCTTCGACGCCGACCAGCTCATCTCCTACCGGGAGCAGCGCCCCACCATCGTCTTCAGCGGCGACCACTTCACCCAGTACCGGACGCCGGCGCTCGCCCTGCACGAGGTCAAGGACGCCGAGGGGGTCACCTTCCTGCTGCTCAGCGGCCCCGAGCCGGGGCTGCGCTGGGAGAAGATGGCCGAGGCGATCGCCGGGATCGTCGACCGGCACGACGTGGAGTTGACCGTGCTCGTGCAGTCGATGCCCATGCCGGTGCCCCACACGCGGCCGGTGCTGGTGTCCCGGTGGGCGTCCTCCCCCGAGCTGATCCCCGGCAACAAGCCGATGTTCGGCACGGTGTTGATGAGCGCCTCGTTCCCGGCGATGCTGGCCCAGCGGCTGGGCGAACGGGACAACGACGTCGTCGGTCTCACCGCCCACGTTCCCCACTACCTCGCCGAGCACGACTTCCCGGACGCCGCGATCTCCCTGGTCGAGGGTCTCCGCGAGGTGGCTGCGCTGTCGATCCCGACCATCCAGCTGGCGGTGGCGGCCGGCGTCGTCCGGGCCCAGATCGGCCACCAGGTCGAGAACTCCGAGGAGCTCGCCGAGCACGTCGCCCGCCTCGAACAGCAGTTCGACGAGGTGGCCCGCGAACGCGCGCTCGCCGCCGCCGAGGAGCAACTGCCCAGCGCCGAGGAGATCGGCGAGGCCGCCGAGGAGTTCCTGAAGACCCTCGGCGACCCCCCGCCCGAGGCGCCCGGCGCCGCCGGCGAGTGAACGTCGGTCTCGGCCGGGCGCGGAGGGCCGCCACCGACGGCCCGGACGCGCTCCAGTAGGGTGGGCGTCCGTGGCGTTGACGAGGCAGGACGTGTTGGCGGCCGCCGTGGCGATTCTCGACGAGTACGGCCTGGCCGACCTGTCGATGCGGCGCCTCGGCGACGCCCTCGGCGTCCGGGCCGGGGCCCTGTACCACCACGTGCCGAACAAGCAGACGCTGCTGGCCTGGATCGCCGACGGCGTCCTCGCGTCGGTGCCCCGCCCCGCCGCCCCCTGGCGTCCGGGGCTGGCCGCCTGGGCCGCCGACCTGCGCGCCGCCCTGCTCGCCCACCGCGACTCGGCCGAACTGGTGGCGTCCGCGCGGGCGATGGGTCTGGCCGAGAACGACGCGGCCGCGGACGCCGCCGCCCTGCTCGGCGCCGCCGGTCTGCCCGCCCCGGACGCCGCGGCCGCGGCCTCCACCCTGGTGCACTTCGTCCTGGGGCACGTGGTCCAGGAGCAGGCGCGCCTGGAGTGGGAGCGGTTCGGCAAGCCCGATCCGGACCGGGCGCCGACCGCGACCCAGGCGTCCTTCACGTTGGGGGTCGGCCTGATCCTCGACGGGATCGCCGCGCACCTGCCGCGCTGACCCACCGCCCCGCCGGACGCCTCAGGCGCCGGGCTGCCTCGGCGGCTCGGTGCGCGCGACCGCGACCGACCCGATCGACGGGCCCGCGTCCTCGTCGTTCACCACCGCGAACGACATCGTCACGTAGACGGTGTCCCCGGTGGCCGTCAGCCCCTTGGTGCGGCGCGGCTGGCCGTCGGAGTGCAGGTGGCCCGCCTCCATCGCCGCGAAGAACCCGCGGTCGTGGGCGTCGCGGAGGCGCTCGGGGATGATCAGTTTGACGTCCTGGCCGATGGCCTGCTCGGGCGTGAAACCGAAGGTGGCGACGCACCGGTCGTTCCACTCGCGGATGATCCCGCGGGTGTTCACCACGATGATGGCGTCGCCGGCTTGCTGGAGGGCCGGGCGGGCAAGGTCGGGCTCGTCGGTCATGCGTGCTTTCCTAGCAGGTGCCCGGCCCGCGTGGAACCGTCCGCTTCCGTATCCGGACGCCGCCCCGCCCCCTCGTCACTCGATCACCCGCACCCAGTTCGCGCCGCGGCCGGCGTCGACGTGGTGCAGGTCGGTGAGCGCGCCGTCGGGCTCGACCCGGTAGAGGGCGGCGTCGGTGGCCAGCTCCCCCACCACGACGACCCGGTCGCCGCCGCGGGTGACCGTGAAGCCGCGCGGCTGGGCCTCCGTGGCGCGCAGGGCGACCATCGCGCCGAGCCTTCCGGCGGCGTCCAGTTCGAGGGTGGCGAGGGTGCTCGCGGTGCGCTCGGACGCCAGGACGAACCGCTCGCCGCCGGCCAGGTGCACGTCCGCGCCCCAGACCAGGTGCTCGGCGCGGGGATCGGCGCCCAGGCGCGAGGGCCGCAGGCCGGCGTCCGGGTCGATGATGGACGCCGCCTCGGCGGCCGTGAGGCGTCCGGCCCCGTCGCGGTCCAGCCGGATCACCTCCCCGGAGAACTCGGTGACCAGGTAGGCGTTGCGTTCGGCGGCGTCCAGCACGAGGTGGCGGGGGCCGCTGCCGGCGGGCGCGGCGACGGTGGGCGGGTCGAGCGGCGTGAGCGTGCCGTCGGGCGCGAGGGCGTACTGGGCCACCACGTCGGCGCCGAGCGAGACGACGTAGGCGTGCCGGGCGTCCGCGGTGGCGATCACGCAGTGTGGGTGCGCGTACCGCAGCTCGGACGCCGGCGCCCCCAGCTGTCCCTCGGCCACGGGCCACACCCCGCCCCAGTCACCCGCGTAGGAGACCCCGAGCAGCAGCCCGCCGTCGCGGGCCAGCGTCAGGTACGTCTGCGGCGCCGGCACCGGGCGGCGCGCGACCTCGGTCAGGACGCCGTCGGCGCGGTCGAGGCGCAGGGTCAGGACCAAGGGCGGGTCGCCTTTCACGCCGGCGTACAGCAGGTCGCGCGCCTCGTCGACGGCGAACGTGGAGCAACTGCCGGGCAGCGGCGTCGTGCTGAGTGGCCGCAGTTCGTCGGCTTCGAGGGCGTAGACGGACAGGGTGTTGTCCCGCGCGTTGGCGATCACGACCAGCGGTGAGGTTGGCATGTCCGCAGCCTAACCACGCCGCGGAGCCGGTCGGGCGGTGCCGTACCGTGGCGCGGGTGACCGTCCCCACCGCCCGGCCCGCGCCCCCGGGCGGGCCCGCCCCGCTCTCCGCCGGGGCCGGTGTGGCACTGCTCGCCGGAGCCGGCGTGCTGTGGGGCGGCGCGGGCGCCGCCGGACGGATGCTGGCCGGGGTCGGGTCGCTGTCGTCGGTGCAGGTGGCGGCGGCCCGGGCCCTCATCGGCGGCGTCGGGCTGCTGCTGGCCGGGCTCGCGCTGCGCCGGCCCTGGCTCTCGGGGCGCCGGGCCCGGCGGCACGTCGGCGTGATGGCGGCGCTCACCGTCGCCTATCAGGGGTGCTACTTCGCGGCGATCGCCGCCGGGTCGCTGAGCCTGGCGACGCTCGTCGCCCTCGGCTCGTCGCCGGTGTTCGTCACGGTGATCGAGGCCGTCCGGCACCGCCGGTTGAGCGGGGTCGGCAGCCTCATCCTGGCGGGCGCGCTGGCGGGGCTGGCGTTGCTGATCGGCCCGGGGGCCGGCGGGGCCGGGCCCGGGCTGGGCGCGTCCCCCCTCGCGGTGGTTGCGCCCGCGCTGGGGGCGGGGCTGGCGTTCGCCCTGATCACCCTCGTCAACGCCGACCCGGTGCCGGGGTGCGACCACCTCCCGGCGACCGGGCTGGCGTTCGTGCTCGGCGGCGGGGTGCTGGCGGGGGCCGCCGTGGCCGTGGGGGCGCCGGCGGTGACGTGGTCGCCGCCGCTGGCAGGCTGGCTGCTGGTGCTGGGGCTGGTCTGCACCGCGGCCCCGTACGGGCTCTACTTCACCGGGCTGCCGTCGGCGTCGGCCGCGCTCGGGGCGCTGTTCTCGATGCTGGAGCCGTTGTTCGCGACGCTGATCGCGGTCGTCGCGTTCGGCGAGAGGCTGACCCCGCTGGGCTGGGCGGGGGCCGGGCTGCTCCTGGGGGCCGTCGCGGTGGCGGCGGTGCGGGGGCCCGAGGACCCCGCCGGGCCGGCCGGGGTCGAACCTGTCTGAGCTTGTCACCCCGTCGCCGACCGAACGAGGCGTGGTTCTCTGTCGGAGGGCGCCCGCCGGGCGTAATGTCGGGCCATGAGTAAGAGCACCCACGAAGTTCGGGCGCGCAGCGCGCGCGAGGCGTACGAGGCCCTGGGCAACAGCCCCAGCGAGCGTGCGGTGTTGCAGGTGCAGTGCGACTCGGCCCACCACATCGGGGCGGTCTACGCCACCGACGCGGGGCTGGTGTTCCATTCGGTACTGCACTCGAAGGCCCACGGACGCAAGGACTACGAGGACATCGGCCACCACGGCACCCAGCTCGGTCAGGACTGGTTCGACCTGCTCGAGCCCGGCGACGACCCGGCGATCTCGGACGACCTGCCGGCCGGCTGCGAGTGCGGGCCCTACACCCTGTCGCGGCAGCAGCTGCTCGACCAGATCGGCCAGGGCCTCAAGCGGGTCATCGTCAACTGAGGACGCCGCCGCGCGGCTCTCAGCCCCGGAAGTCGTCCGGGTCCACCGTCTCCAGGAAGCGGCTGAACCGGGCGACCTCGTCCTCGGCGTCCTCCGTGCCCCGGGCCGGTTGCTCCTCGGCGGCCATCGCCGCCGCCTCGAAGACGTCGTCGGCGACGAAGATCGGGGCCTTGGCGCGGACGGCCAGCGCGATCGAGTCGGACGGCCGCGCGTCGATGACCCGCGCCCCGGCCGGGGTGTCGAGGGTGATCTCGGCGAAGAAGGTGCCCTCCTCGAGCCGGGTCACCGCGACCTGCCGCACGGAGGCGTCCAGGGCCTCGAGCAGCCGGACCATCAGGTCGTAGGACATGGGCCGCGGCGGCACCGAACCGTCGACGGCGAGCAGGATCGCGGTGGCCTCCTGGACGCCGATCCAGATCGGCAGCAGCCGACCGCGGCGCGGGTCGTCGCGCACCGGCCGCAGCAGGAGCACCGGCTGGTTCTGGGTGTCCACCGCCAACTGCGCGACCTCCATCCGGATCACGTGCCCACCCTCCTTGTCGTCCCGCGTGTACCTCGCCGCCCATCCTACGTACCGTCCCCGACGCCCCACCGCGGGCCTCGGCCGGTCACCGGCGGCAAGATGCAGCGTCCGCCTGACGGCGTCCCGTTCCGGCCCCTAGCCTGCCCGTATCGACCAGCAGCGAGGGAGCAGCCATGAGCTCGGACAGCCCGATCATCCTTGGTCTCGACGTCGGGACGACCGCCGCGAAGGCGTCCCTGTTCTCCCTGGACGGGCACGTCCGGCTGACCGCGTCGCGCGAGTACCCGCTGCTCAACCCCCAACCCGGCTGGCACGTCCAGGAGCCGGCCGCGATCGCCCGCGGCGTCCTGGACGCGATGCGCGAAGCCGTGGCGCGCGTGGACGCCGCCCGGATCGTCGGCATCTCGATCAGCACCGCCATGCACGGCCTCCTCGGCCTGGACGCCGACCTGCGGCCCGTCACCGAGCTGCTCACCTGGGCCGACTCCCGCGCGTGGCACCAGGCCGACGAGCTCAACCAGCACTCGACCGGTCCGCGTCTGCACTACACCAGCGGGACGCCGACCCACCCGATGTCGCCCCTGGTGAAGCTGCGCTGGTTCGCCGACCACGAGCCGGATGTGCTGCACGGCACCGCCCACTGGGTCGGCCTCAAGGACTGGGTGCTGGTGGTGCTCACCGGCCGGGTCGCCACCGAGCTGTCGACGGCCTCGGGCAGCGGCATGCTCGACATGGAGGCGCGCGACTGGAACCCGGAGGCCATCGAGCTGTCGGGGGTGCGGCTCGACCAGCTGCCCCCGATCCTGGACACGACCGACATCCTGCCGCTCGCCGAAGCCGCCGCGGCGGAGATCGGCCTTCCCGCCGGCCTGCCGGTGGTGGTGGGGGCCGGGGATGGGCCGCTCGGCAACCTGGGGACGGGCGCCATGGAGCCCGGCAAGGCCGGCCTGTCGATCGGCACGAGCGGCGCGGTGCGGATGGTGATCCGGATGCCCGCGGTGGTGTCGGGACTGTTCTGCTACGCCCTGACCCGCGACGTCTGGGTGGCCGGCGGCGCGGTCAGCAACGGCGGGCTGGTGCAGCGCTGGCTCACCGAGACCTACGCCCCGACCTGCGACGACGCCGAGGCCTGCCGCCGCGCCGAGGCGATTCCGCCCGGCTCCGACGGGCTCGTGATGATCCCCTACCTCGTCGCGGAGCGGGCGTCCCTGTGGGACTCGGAGATCCGCGGCGCGTTCCTGCACGTGCGCCAGGCGCACACCCCGGACCACTTCCTGCGCGCCGGCGTCGAGGGGGTCGCCTACCAGCTGTGGACGATCCTGCGGCGCGTCCGCATGATCAACCGGGTGGAGGAGATCCGGGCGACCGGTGGGGTGTTCCGGTCGCGGCTGTGGCGCGAGGTGGTCGCCGGCGTCCTCAACCGGCCGCTGGTCGTCACGGGGGCGGCCGAGGGCTCGGGCCTGGGGGCCGCGATCCTGGGCGCCCGGGCGTTGGGGATCGTCGGCACGCTCCAGGAGGGCTACGAGCTGCTCCGCGGCGAGGCGGTCGAGACCCGGGTCGTCGTGTCCGAACAGGCCCAGGCGGCCTACGAGACGATGCGCTTCGAGGTGCCGCGCATGCTGCAGCGGTACGGACGCCTCGGCGCCGACTTCCGCTGAGCCCGGGGCCGGCGTCCCAGCTGCGGGATGTTCCGCGGCGAGCGAGTGGCGGCTACCGTTCCCCCATGGCAGATCGACGCACCGTCCTCTCCGCCGCGCTGACCCTCGGCGCGGCCGGCCTCGCCGGCTGTTCGGCGCCCACGTCGTCGTCCACCGGCGCGGGTTCCGCGACGACGACCGCGAGCAAGGGGACCACGATCGCCGCGGCGTCCGTCCCGGTCGGCGGCGGCGTCGTGGCGGGTTCCTTCATCGTCACCCAGCCGACGCAGGGCACGTTCGCCGCCTACAGCTACCTCTGCCCGCACCAGGGGTGCCCGGTGACCCGGATCGATGCGGGCCAGGCGATCTGCGGGTGCCACAACAGCGTCTTCTCGCTGGCTGACGGCAGCCGGGTGTCGGGTCCGGCCAACAGCGGCCTCAAGGCGGCGAAGGCGACCGTCGCCGACGGCCAGGTGACCGTCACGGCCTGAGCGGCCGACCGGGCCTTCGAGGGCGCCCCCGCGGTTCGGCGACGCGCCCCCCGGACGGCGCAACAGCCTCCGCGGATCCCCCGAGTGTCGGGGAAGCGGCGGAGGCTGTGGCTCGTGGGCAGCCGTCAGATCGCGCAGTGCACCGACTGGGCGATCGACTTGGCGGTCATGCCGACCCCCGGGTGGGCGGTCTTGCCGGCCTTGATGGCATCGCCGACCGACATGCCGAGGCACATCTGGACGACCGCACCGTGTGCGTTGCCCCGGGGTTCGGCGGCCTGGGCCGCGGGCGCCACGCCGGCGAAGGCGAGGAAGGCGATGGTGGTGCCGACCAGCAGTTTCTTCATGATGACTCCTTCTGTCTCGGTGCCCGCCGTTGCAGGCTTGGACCTAACGATGGCAGGACTGTCCAAGGTTTGTCTAGGCAGTGTCGATACTTTGTCGAAGTCTTATGCGTGGGAGGTCCGGGCGAGCGAGCGGCGGCGTCGAGCGGACGCGCGGGCTGCTGCGACGGTGCGGACTACCCTGGCCCCGTGAGTGTCCCGCAGCGGCCCCATCGGCCGGTCGTCCGAGACCCCGGCGTCCTGGAGGGGCTGGGCGGGGCGTCCGACCCGATCGCCGAACTGCACGCCGCCCATGAGTCGGCGGCGACCCTGGTGCACGCCGGCCGGGCGGCGGGCGATCCGGCGGTGACGGCCCGGTTGGTCGCCCTCGTCGACGAGATCGGGCTGGCCACCGTGGCCGATCTGTGGGCCGCGCGCCCTGCCCGGTCGCTTCCCGGCGCCCTGTGGCGGCTGTACCTGCTGCGCGAGTGGATGCGGACCGACCCCGCGGGGGTGGCCCGCGAGTACGCCGCGGGCGTCCGGTTCGCCGAGCCCGATCACGTGGTGGCGGGCGTCGAACCCCCCGGCCCCGACGAGGTGCGGCGTGTCGCCGACGCCATCCTGCGGGGGGTCTTCCGGGGCGACCTGGCCGTGGCCCTGGAGCGGGCGGCGGCGTTCTGCCAGGTCGTCGCGTCGGGACGTGGCGACCTGGCCCGCGGCGTCCCCGATCTCGACCGGGCCGGACGCCTGCAGCAGGTGGCCCGCGACCTCACTGCCTGCGCGCGGCTGTGGCGCTCCGGCGCCCTGCACTGACCGCAGGCGGGGTCGGGGTTCTGGTTTGGACGACGGCGCCGTGGCGCCTATTCTCGAGGGTGCGTCGGACCGCGGTAGCCCCGGGCTCCACCTTTAGCCGCTGCGAGCGGCCACGCGCCGAGAGGCGCTCCCGGTCCGACGCTTCACACCGTTCCGGCGGCCTGCGCCACGGCCAGGAAGACCGGGAACTCCATCTCCTCGTCGTCCACGATCTTGGTGAGCGTGGTGACGGTCTCGAAGGCCGGCGGCGCAAAGCCGGCGGCCGCGAGATCGGCGGCGAGGGCGTCCCGGTCGAAGCCGTGGTGACCGTCGAAGTCGTCGCCGTGGGAGTGGCGATGGAAGTGGCCGTGGACGTCGCGGTCGAGGTCGGCGATGGCGACGTGGCCGCCGGGCCGCAGCGCCGCGCGGAAACGTCGCAGCACCAGCGGCACGTCGGGGACGTGATGCAGGGCCAGCGACGTGTAGATCAGGTCGACCGATGCCGGGGGCAGGCTGTCGCGGGTGAGGTCGAGCAGGCGCGGCTCGAACCGCGCCCGGTCGTGCTCGGGGCGGGCCTGGAGTCGCTCCCCGAGGACGGCGAGCATGCCGGGCGAGGCGTCCGCGAGCACGACCCGGTCCAGCCGGTCGGCCAGGGCCCAGGTCACCTGCCCGGTGCCGCAGCCGTACTCGAGGGCGTCCCGGACGCCGTCGAGGGGGACGGCCCGCGCGATGGCGTCCGCGATCAGGCGGGAACGGGCCAGCTTGGTGGGATCGTCGTCCCAGGTCGCGGCGGCCTCGTCGAAGAAGGTGTGCGGCATGGGGCCGATTCTCGTGGTGGCGGGGGTGCGGGCGCCACTCCCTGCCCTTGGGTGGGGGCCGATGGGACAACGCGCCGCCGAGCGTGTATTGTCAACCCTCGGTGGTCGTAGCCACCACAACTGAAGACGGGCTGTGGCGCAGCTTGGTAGCGCACTTGACTGGGGGTCAAGGGGTCGCAGGTTCAAATCCTGTCAGCCCGACTGTTCTGACTAGGCTGAACACCGATAACTACGGGGTTCGTGCCAGATACGTGCCAGATGTCTCTCGTCGGATCTGTGTGGATCGACAGGACGCGACGTTGCTGGACACCGCAGGGCGTCAACTCTGACCAGGGAGCATGCCCTGGCGTGCGTCGCGCGGGGGGAGTTGGGGCTGCCCGAGGGTCCGGTGGACCTGATCGCGGTGCTGCAGTGGTCGACCGGACGCGGCCTGGCCGGCACCATCGCCCGACTGCGGGCCCGGGCCGGGGAGGCGACCGTGGACGCCGTGCTCGGCTGGGTCGCGGACGCCGCCGGCGAGGCCGCCCCGCTGGTCGCGGCGTTGCTGCGCTCGGGGACGCCCACCGACCTGGTGCCGTTGGGGGTCGTGCTCGACTGCCTGCTGCGCTCCCCCGCCCGGACCGACGCCGAGATCGCGCTGGCCCGCCTGGAACACCGCTGGGGCAGCGTCGACCGGGGCGCCCTGAAGGCCGCCGCGCGGCTGTCGACGGTGGTGGTGACCGGGCTGCTGGGCGGGCGCAGCACCGTCGAGGAGGCGCGGCAGCTGCTCGCCCGCGCCGACGAGTTGCTGGCCGAGGCGCAGGCCCAGCCGCTGGCGGGGGCGTCCCGGCTGTTGCGGACCGGACTCACCGCCCGGCTGCGGGCCCTGGCGGAGGCGCTGCGGCCGGCGGCCGACGCCGACCCGGTCGCGCTCGAGGCGGCGTGGGCGCAGGTGGCCGACCACGAGCTCAGCGCCGACGACCCGCGGGTCACGGCGGCGCGCGCCGGCGTCCGGCTGGCCCGCTGGCTGCGGACGCCCGACGACCAGACCGCGGGGACGCTGGCGGGCCTGGCGACCCGACAGTTGGCGGTCGACGCCTGGGTCGACTCGGCGGTGAACGACGCCGACTCCGGGGTCGACGACGCCGTGGTGGCGGCCGCGTTGGAGCGGGTGCTCGGGGATGTCCAGCGACGCCGCGACGCCCACGATCTGGCCTTCGCCGCCGCCCTGGCACGGGAGGGCTGCGGCGCCGCGGTCAACGGGGTGATCGGCCTGGAGCGGGTGCTGCCCGAGGTGGTGCTGCCGCGGGCCCGCGACTACCCCACCCTGCTGCTGGTGCTCGACGGGCTGAGCACCGGCGTGGCCACCGAACTGCTGGCCCGGGCGACCCTGGACCATGCCCTGGTCGAGTGCCTGCTGCCCGGCGCCGCCGCGCGGACGCCGGCGCTGGCCGTGCTGCCCACGGTCACCGAGGTCAGCCGGGCGTCGCTGCTGAGTGTACGCCTCGCCACCGGCCAGCAGGCCTACGAGGGAAAGGCGTTCGCCGAGTGCGTCCGCGCCCACGGCCTCGGCGAGACGTTCTTGGACCACAAGAAAGGCCTCGACACGTCCCGGCAGGGCTTCGAACTCGCCGATGGCGTCCGCCTCGCCATCGCCGACACCGAGCGGTATCGGCTGGTCGGCTGCGTGCTGAACACCATCGACGACGCCCTCGACCGCGCCGACCCCGGCGGCACCGACTGGCGCACCGCCACCGTCAAGCACCTGGCTGCGCTGCTGCGGGCCGCCGAGGCCGCCGGACGCCTCATCGTGCTGACCTCCGACCACGGCCACGTCATCGAACGGCGCCGCGGCACCCAGCGCAGCGGCGGGCTCGGCGGCCGGTTCCGGGGGGCGTCCGGGCCGGTCGAGGCCGACGAGGTGCTGGTCAGCGGGCCCCGGGTGCTGACCGCGGACCACCGGGCGATCCTCGCGGTCAACGAGCGGCTGCGGTACGGGCCGCTGAAGGCGGGCTACCACCGCGGGGCCGCGCCCGCCGAAGCGGTCGTGCCGCTGGTGCTGCTGGCGCCGGCGAACCTCAAGCACGACCTGGCCGCGGCGCCGCTGCCCGAGCCGGCCTGGTGGGACGACCAGGCTGTGGTCGGCGAACCGCCGGAGGCCGGCTCGTCGACGGTGGCGCCCGCACCGGACGCGAAACCCGAGGCGCCCCAGCCGGACCTGTTCACCGAACCCGCCCCGGCGTCCACCACCGACGGGGTCGGTGCGGCGCTGTTGGCCAGCGCCACCTACCGGGCGCAGAAGACGCTGGTCGGACGCCTCGGCGTCACCGACGCGGCCATCGGCACGCTGGTCGACGCGCTGGCGTCCGCCCCGGACCGGCGCCTGGCCGCCAGCCGGGTGGCCGTTGCGCTGGGCGTGCCGGCCAACCGGGTCGGGCTGGTGATGAGCCAGGTGGCGAAGCTGCTCAACGTCGAGGGCTACCCGGTGGTATCCACCGACCCCGCCACCCAAGCCGTCACCCTGGACGCCGCCCTGCTCGCCGAGCAGTACGGCGTCCGAACCTGACCGCCTGAGAGTACGAATCTCGCCCTCGGGAATGGCGCGACCAGGCCCAAGTCCGAGGGGGTGCGGCTTGGAAGTTCCCCCGGACGCTCCAAGTCCAGTTGGCACCCAGGCCAGAACTTCCAAGCAAACCGGCACCGAAGTTGGAGAAACGTGCTGGGGGTGCAAGTGCCGGAGAGGTTGGCTTGCGTAGTCTGGCGTCATGGATCCGGCTCAGTTCACCTCCACCCAGTTCGGGACCGTGGAACGTGAGCCCGGCAAGAAGTGGGCCTTCCACTACTTCCGGCCTGCTCCCATCCCCAGGACCCTTGAGCTGGCACCCCGGACCGTTCAGCTGCTCTCCCAAGCCGATGCTGCCGTGGGCCAGTTGCAGGGACTCGCCCAGGTGATCCAGGACCCCGAACTCCTGGTCGGCCCTTACCTTCGCCGCGAAGCGGTCGCCAGCTCCCGCATCGAGGGCACCCAGGCCTCGTTGTCGGACCTGCTCCAGGCAGAGGCCGCAGAGGGCGAACGACCCTCCGAAGACGTCGCCGAGGTCGAGCGCTATCTGGCCGCCACGCGCCACGGCTACCAGGCCATCCGCACGTTGCCGATCACCCAACGACTCCTCAAGGAGATCCACGCGATCCTCT
Source organism: Propionibacterium sp. (assembly GCA_012517965.1). GTDB lineage: Bacteria > Actinomycetota > Actinomycetes > Propionibacteriales > Propionibacteriaceae > Propioniciclava. The sequence goes on from JAAYTZ010000043.1 coordinate 41,581, forward strand.
TGGAGGGCGTGCGAGGCGAGGAGAAGCTGCCCGGGGAGTTGCGTCGGTCGCCCGTCTGGATCGGCGCCACGCACGACAACCCGGACACCGCGATCTTCGTGCCGCCCCTGCCTGATGAGGTACCGGCCGCCCTCGCGGACTGGGAGGCGTTCGTCAACACTCCGGGTGACCTGCCGACTCTGGTCCGCTGCGGGCTCATGCACTACCAGTTCGAGACCATCCACCCGTTCCTCGACGGCAACGGACGCATCGGACGCCTGCTGATCAACTTGATGCTGGCCGAGGAGGGGCGCCTCGACCATCCACTGCTCTACCTTTCCGGCTTCTTCGAGTCGCACCGAAGCGAGTACTACTACCGGCTCCAGAAGGTCCGGGAAGAGGGGCAGATCCAGGAGTGGCTGCAGTTCTTCCTGCAGGCGGTCAAGGAGCAGGCGACCGACGCCAACCGGAGATCCCGGCACCTGATCGCGATCCGCGAGCGGTACTTGGCCGAAGCCGCGGGCACGAGATCGAGCCTGCCGGCCTTGGCACGGAGCCTGTTCACCAACCCGTTCGTGACCGTCAGGCAGGTCGCGCGGCTGACGGGCCTCTCCAATCAGGGGGCCCGGAACCTGATCCACAACGCGGCTGAACGCGGCTGGCTCAGCGAGGTCGGCGTCCTCGGCCGCGGTGGCCGCACCTACTGGGTGGCGCAGGACGTCTTCAACGTGATCGATGCGCCGATGGCGTACCTGGCTGAATCGGCGGAACGATCCGCGGCGGGGTTCGATCAGTTGACCCGCATCGAGCCAAGGTGAGGACAAGGTGCTCCAGGTGAACGACACAGTCTCTCCCCGTCGGCGCCGTGAGGTGATCGACGCGTTGCGTCGTGGCACGGTGCCCGCGAACGGTCTGGATTTGTTGGCCGTCGGCCTGGAACGGTTCGGGTCGGCGTTGGACGCCGAGTTGGACGCGGTGGCGGGCGGTTCGGCGGTGTTCAAGGCGGTCCGGGGCGAGTACGGGTCGGGGAAGACGTTCTTCACCCGGCATCTGGCGGAGCGGGCTTTGCGGCGGGGGTGGGCGACCGCTGAGGTGCAGGTGTCGGAGACGGAGACGCCGTTGCATCGTCTGGAGACGGTGTATCGGCGGATCACCGAGTCGTTGCGGACGGCGACGGTGCCGCCGAGCGCGTTCCGGTCGGTGCTGGACGGGTGGCTGTTCACCCTCGAGTCGGACGCCGTCGCCGCCGACCCGGCGCTGGCGGGGGCGTCCGATGGGGTGGTGACCGCCGCGGTGGACCGGCTGCTGGAGGCCCGGCTGGCCGCGGTGTCGTCCAAGACGCCGGCGTTCGCGCAGGTGCTGCGCGCGTATCGGGCGGCGTCCCTGGCCGGGGACGCCCCGACCGCGGACGGGTTGGCGGCCTGGGTGGGCGGCCAGCCGCACGTGGCGGCGTCCGCGAAACGGTCGGCGGGGATCCGCGGCGATCTGGACCACTTCGGGGCGATGGCGTTCCTGCAGGGCCTGTTGACGGTGTTGAAGGACGCCGGCCATCCCGGTCTCTTGGTGGTGTTGGACGAGGTCGAGACCCTGCAGCGGGTGCGGGGTGATGTGCGGGACAAGGCGTTGAACGCGCTGCGGCAGCTGATCGACGAGGTGGACTCGGGACGCTACCCGGGGTTGTACCTGCTGATCACCGGGACG
>JAAYTZ010000044.1 GCA_012517965.1 Propionibacterium sp.
CCGCCGGCAACAGATGCCCCGCGACCGACGACACATCGAACAAGTCCCGCTGCTTGCCAGCCTCACCCTGCACCACCCAACAATTTCAGGTGCCGCCCAAGATCAGCCCTCGACGCGCAGATTGTTCAGCGCCCTCCTAGTCGCCGACGGCGTCCCGGCCGCGCCGGACGATCAGCGGGTCGGGTTCGTAGACCACGGAGTGGTCCTTCCCCTCGTAGTCGAACTGGTTGAGGAACGCGCGCATCGCGTTGATCCGGGCCCGCTTCTTGTCGTTGCTGCGGATCGTGATCCACGGGGCGAAGTCCGTGTCGGTGCGGCGGAGCATGGCCTCCTTGGCGGCCGTGTACTCCTCCCAGCGATCGAGGGACTCCAGGTCCATCGGCGAGAGCTTCCACCGACGCACCGGATCGATCTGCCGGATCGCGAACCGGGTGCGCTGCTCGCGTTGGGTCACCGAGAACCAGAACTTGGTCAGGTGCGTGCCGGAGTCGATGATCATCTTCTCGAACTCGGGGGTCTGCTGCATGAACAGCGCGTACTGCTCGGGGGTGCAGAAACCCATGACGCGCTCGACGCCGGCCCGGTTGTACCAGGAGCGGTCGAACATGACGATCTCCCCGGCCGTCGGGAAGTGGTTGATGTACCGCTGGTAGTACCACTGACCGGCTTCGGTCTCCGTCGGCTTGTTCAGCGCGACGACCCGCGCGGCGCGGGGGTTGAGGTGCTCGGTGAACCGTTTGATGGTGCCGCCCTTGCCGGCGGCGTCGCGGCCCTCGAAGACGATGATGTGCCGGACGCCGTTGTCCTGCCCCCAGTACTGCAGCTTCAGCAACTCGATCTGCAACTGGTACTTCTCGTCCTCGTACTCGTCGCGCTTCATCAACTCGTCGTACGGGTAGTCCTCGCGCCACGTCTCCACCGCCCGGCCGCCCGGGTCGATCAGTTCGGGATCGGGGCCGGTGCTGTCGGCGACGGTGTAGCCCTCGTTGATGAGCTTGTCGATGAACTCCCGCAGGTTCTCCCGCTGCGCCGGCGCCTCTTCGAGGATCTCGTGCAGATCGTGCGGGTCCACGGCGGCCACTCCTCCTGGTGCGTGCGGTGGCCCCACCCTAGCGCCCCGCAAAACCGGGCGGCGCGGCGCGCGCCGTACAGTAGGCGTCCGTGAACGACAAGTTGGTGTGGATCGACTGCGAGATGACCGGCCTGAACCTCGGCACCGACGCGCTCGTCGAGGTGGCCGTCCTGGTGACCGACGGCGACCTCAACGTGCTCGGGGAAGGCGTCGACGTGGTCATCAGGCCGCCCGCGGAGGCGCTGGCCACGATGGGCGACTTCGTGCGGGAGATGCACACCAAGTCGGGCCTGCTCGACGAGTTCGAGGACGGGGTCACGCTCGCCGAAGCGGAGCGCCGGGTGCTGGAGTACGTGCGCAGCCAGGTCAACGGGCCGCGGCAGGCGCCGATGGCCGGCAACACCATCGGCACCGACCGGGCTTTCCTGGCGCGCGACATGCCCGAGCTCGAGGGCTTCCTGCACTACCGGAACGTCGACGTCTCCTCCGTGAAGGAACTGGCGCGGCGGTGGTACCCCCGCGCGTTCTTCAACGCGCCCGCCAAGGCGGGCGGGCACCGGGCCCTGGCCGACATCCGCGAGTCGATCGAGGAGCTCCGCTACTACCGCGAGGCCGTGTTCGTCGCCCCACCGGGACCCACGGCGTCCGACCTGCGGGCGATCGCCGCCCGCCACGGCGGCGCCCTGAGCGTCCCGGTCGAACCCTGGACGGAGTGAGCGGACCGATCCTGATTCGCACGGACGCCGCCGCTGCGCTACCATCGTCCTCGCTTCGTCCCTCCGGGGGCAGCGATGGTGGGTATAGCTCAGTTGGTAGAGCGTCTGGTTGTGGTCCAGGATGTCGCGGGTTCGAGTCCCGTTACTCACCCCACAAAAAACCCGTCCTGACTAGGAGTTTTAGTCAGGGCGGGTTTTCTCGTGCAATATACGTGCAATATCGGTCCAGCCGGTGGCGCGCCTCGACCCCCTTGCATGGCGCGGTTGCCCCTTGCTGCAGAGCAGCTGGGGGTGGGGGATGAACTGTCGCTTTCTGGCCTGATTTGGGCTCCCGGGTGGGGGTGCGGGAGCGACGTCTCGCGGTTCGACGACCGCGAGGGAGAGAGTCCCGTTGGTGGCTAGCGGGGCAGCCCTCGGCTCGGCGCGGTGCGGAGGGGCATCGTGTGGTTGGGGCGGAGGCCGTCGCTGACGTCGGCGGCAGGGTCGGTCGTCCCGTGGCCCCGCCCGGGGCCGGCGACCACGGTGGGGATGATCCGCTCGGCGCGGGCGTCGATGGCGTCCTCGCCCGGGTCGGGGGCGGGTTGGGTGCGGGCGAGGATCTTGTCCGCGATGGCGATGACGCGTTCTCCGGTGCGGCGGACGATGTCTTCGACGGGGTGCTCGTCGGTGGCGGCGGTCTGCGCCCACCCGACGACGTAGTTGAACGTGTACTGGCTGGCATCAACACCGTGTGCTTGGAGCACCATGAACGCCACCGACTCGGCCTCCACTTCCTGGATCCCACGGTGGTCGACCGGGCCGTCCTGGCCGTGGCCGGCCAGGACGTGCCCCAGTTCATGGAGGAGCGTCTTGGTGGCGGCGAGGTCGTCGAGGTCGGCGCGGACCCGGACCTGGCGGGTGTCGGGCCGGGTCCAGCCGTTGGCCCCGTCGCAGTCGCCGCGGGACAGGATGAAGCCCTGTTCGGCGACCAGCCCGGCGAGGGCGTCCCACAACCCTTCGGGGGCCTGGCCGGTCAACAGCCGGGCCTGGGGGCGTTCGGGTAGCGGCTCACCATCGGTGGCCGTCACGTCGAACACTGACACCAGCCGCATCCCGACCAGTTGGTCGACGCGGCGGGGTTTGCCGGCGGCGTCCAGGATGGGGCGGCCGTCCCGGTCGGTCTGCTCGACCCTCTTGAGGATCGGGGCAAAGACCTTCAACGCCTTCTCCCCGGCCCGCACCTGGCGTCCTTTGGCCTGCCAGGCCTTGTAGCCGGCGACCGCGGTCGCGGTGCCCCCGGACTGCAACATCAGCCACAGCGTGTTGTTGAACGAGTAGCGGTGGAACCCGGCCGCGAACTTCAGCCAGGCCTGCCACTGGTCGGCGTTGGCCAGGCTGCCCAACGCGGTGGTGAGCCGGGCGTGGGCGTCCTCGAGTTGTCGGCGCCGGTCGGCGTCGAACCGTTCCCGCTCGGCCGGGCTGTAGCTGCGACGGGGTCCACGGGCCGCGGTCACGACCGCTCCTGCAGGGCGGTGTAGGCCAGGTAGTCGTCGATCGCCGCCTGAAGGTCGAGTGGGGACGCCGCCGCCGCGCGTAGCTGCTCGATCCGGTCCAGTAGCCCTTGCCGAATCAACGGCAGATCCGCCGGACGCCCCCGCAGCGCCTCACCCGCCCACCAGGTCCCGGCCAGACCGTCCAGATCGCCGTCGCCACCACTCATAGTGGGCCTCCTTCAAGCCGTGATCGGCAGCCGCGCCGCCGACCGGCGCGGTGCTGCCCGTCACTGTCAGGAGGCCCTCCCCCGCCCGGTTCGCGGCCACGAAACGCCCCGCCACGCCGTCGCGGCCGTCACCGCCGGCTCCCCGCCCACCGCTGTGGCTGGGTGATTGGCCGCCAACCCCGCCCCCGGGGGCCTCCGTAAAGCAGAAGGGGCGTCCGCTGGCGCGCCCCGACCGACGAGGAGGGGACCCCCGGGATGGACACCACCACCGCCGACCTGCTGGCACAGGCCTGTCACCACCTGGAAGGGGCCTGCCGCGGCTGGCTCGACCAGGACGACCCCACCGCCTGGGAGCTGTTCACCCTGCACGAGGTCGTCGAACTCCAACACGCCCTGCTGCGCCGCGCCGACCTGGACCACCTCGACCCGACCCCCGCCCAACCCGCCGAAACCGCGCTGCTCGCCGCCGCCGACCTGCTGCACCAGGCCGCCGCCCAGACCACCCGGGACGCCGACGCCCTCGACCTCACCAGCTACGAACTGCGGCTGCGTCGCCTCGCCGAACACCGCTGAGCCCGATGCCCACCCTCGGCCACCTCCTCGACGGCATCAACGCCGACACTCGCACCCTCACCGCCACCCCGCCCGACTCCCCCACCCTGGCCCGGGTGATCGCCGGCTGGGCCGAGGTCGCCGGCGGCGCCGCCCGCGCCCTGCTCGCCGTTCCCACCCACGAGGACCCCGACGCCGCCGCCCGCTACCGGGCTCTGCTCACCCTCCACCAAACCCCGCCCACCCAGACCGTCACGCCGGCGTCCGCCCTGACCCGCATCGGGAACGACTACCACCAGATCGCCGCCCTCCTCGCCGGGCAACCCGCCGCCGTCGGCGCCGACACCCTGCACGCCGAAACCCTCCGCGCCCACCTGTGCCGGCCGCTCAACACCCTCGCCGAGTGGACCCTCCACTACGGCCACCCCCACCTGCCGACCCGCACCCGGGAAGCGCTCACCGACCTGGCCACCAGCACCCGCCACCCCCACCCCGCCGTGCCCGCCGGCAGCCGCTACACCGACCTCGGCGGGCTGGTCACCGACAGCCCCGACCCCGTCCTGGCCCACACCGCCGGCTGGGTCGCTGCCGCCCGCCGCTCCTTCGACACCCCCTCGACCACCACCCTGCGCCTCACCCTTGTCGACTTCGCGCTCACCACCTCGACCGCCTACTACCTGATCAAGGCCACCGCCGCCACCGGACACCTCCCCCCACCCGTCGCCACCGCCGCCGGCCAACACCTGTGGGACGCCCGCCAGTCCTGGCGCGCCCAAGCCCGCGCCTGGCCCACCGACCTGCGCGCCGGACCCCGCCACGACCCCGACCGCGACGCCGCCTCCGCCCGGCTCCGCGACACCCTGCACACCGCCTACCTCGGCCCGGCGAAGGATTGGCTCCCCACCGCCGACCTCCTCCAGCGGCACCACCCCGACCAACTCCTCCGCCACGCCCGCCAACTCACCACCGCCACCGCCGTGGCCGCCGTCGGGTTCGCCGCCGCCGTCGCCCGCCTCACCACCGGACACCTCCAGCGCCGCGACCCCAACTACCAACCGGTGTTCGCCGTCGGCACCGACCTGGCCAAAGCCCGACGCGAACGCTGGCTCACCACCCTCACCGCCGACCCCGAAATCACCCAACTGGCCCTGCGCGCCCTCACCGGCGCCGCCCTCACCAAACGTGCTCTGGACGCCGTCCGCGACACCGCCTTCGACCGGCCCCGCCGCCCCTCCGAGTCCGGCCAGGACGCCCGAGCCGACCTCCGGAAACTCATCGCCGTCCTCGACGCCACCATCCCGCCCCGCCACACCCGCTGGGGCACCCGCCTCGACCCCACCGGACGCCCCCAATGGGCCAACGGCCGCACCCCACCCCAAAGCCACCCGGACGCCCCCACCCCAGACCCGCTGCGACCCCGCCCCGACCCGCAACCACGCCAGCCCCGACCCCGACCACTCACCCCCTGAACGTGGCCAGTTGGTGCGGTGGGGCGCCGCTACCGTGGCGCCGGATCGGCGAAAGTGCCGCCCCCGGCAGCGAGGACCCTCATGAGCGACCCCCACGGCACCCAGCCCTACCCGGACGTGCGGACCCTCAACGCGGAGCAGCAGTTCCGCCTGGCCGCCGATCCCCGGACGCCGCTGGCGCTGCTGCGCGACCTCGCGCAGCACCAACCCGCCAGCCGAATGCTGATCGCCCACAACCCCGCCGCCTACCCCGAACTCCTGCAGTGGCTGGCCAGCCTCGGCGACCCCGCCCTCACCGCCGCCACCACGCAGCGACTCCAACACCACACCCCTGCCCCACCAGTCGCCCGCATGACCAGCACGGCCACACCCCCGCCCGGCTGGCCCACGACTCAACCATCCACCGGTGCGCCGGCAGCCTCGGCCGGAGCCACACCCACTAGCACCTCCGCCGGCTCCCCGACCCCCGCCATCGGGCAGCCGAAACCTCCCCGGCGGGGACTGCTTTGGGCGATCGTCGCGATCGCCGCAGTCCTCGCCGTGGTGGCCGGGGTGTTCGTGTACCGCACCCTCACCGACCCCAAACCCCCAAGCCAGGCCACCACCGCGAGCTCTGCCACCCAGGGCACCGCGACAGCGCCCGCCACCAAGGTCATCGCCACCATCCAGGTCGGAAACAACCCCCACACGCCGGCGGTGGGCCCCGACGGCACCGTCTACGTCACCAACTCCTCGGATGGGACAGTCTCGGTGATCAACGGCGGCAAGGTCACCACCACCATCCCCGTCGGCAAGATCCCCTGGCCGCCGGCGGTGGCCCCTGACGGCACCGTCTACGTGCCCAACAACGGCGACGGCACGGTGTCAGTGATCAGCGGCGGCCGAGTCACCACCACCATCCCCGTCGGCCAGGCCCCCGATTCGCCGGCGGTGGCCCCCGACGGCACCGTCTACGTGCCCAACACCGGTGACGGCACCGTGTCGGTGATCAACGGCGGCCGAGTCACCACCACCATCACCGTCGGCAAGATGCCGTGGCCACCGGCGGTGGTCCCTGACGGCACCGTCTACGTGCCCAACGCCGGTGACGGGACAGTGTCGGTGATCAACGCCGGCCGAGTCACCACCACCATCCGCGTCGGCAAGAACCCCCTCACACCGGCGGTGGCTCCCGACGGCACCGTCTACGTGCCCAACACCGGTGACGGCACGGTGTCGGTGATCAACGGCGGCCAGGTCATCACAACCGTCCCTGTCGGCAACAACCCCGATAGGCCCGCGGTGGCCCCGGACGGCACCGTCTACGTGGCCAACCAAGCTAATGCGACGGTGTCGGTGATCAGCAGCGGCCGGGTCAAAGCCACCATCCCCGTCGGCAATCGCCCCTTGCCGCCGGTAGTGGGACCGGATGGCACCGTCTACGTATCCAGTCTCGATGGTGGGACGGTGTCGGTGATCAACGGCGGCCGGATCACGACCATCGTCCCTGTCGGCCAGAATCCCAGTCCGCCGACGGTGGCCCCCGACGGCACCGTCTACGTGACCAACACCGGTGACGGCACGGTGTCGGTGCTGCGCTGAGACGCGACGCCGACCTCCGGACCGCCACCACCTGGGGCCAACTGAGGTCGGGCCTCACACCCGAGGAGTACGCCGGGATCCTGTTCAACAACGAACTCGACGCCAGGACGTGGACCCCGACGACCCGTTCAACGCGGACGCCGACGTCACCGGCCACACCGTCACCCGCTCGGACCTGTTCTTCTGAACCCGAGCGTCACGAAGCTCCTCCAACGACATGGAAAGGAGAGGCCCCCGCGCCACGGGGGGATTGTGACGCGGGGGCTTCTGTCCCATCCAACCACGCCTCGCCTCACCTGCCCCAGGAACCGTCATGCCACCATCGGTTCTCGAACTCGGAGGCCTCCCGGCGAGGTGCGATTACATCGGACAAGGCACGTCGGTCTCGTCCCGGAGGCCGTCGGACTAAGGTGGTTCCGCAACCGGAAGGGGGGATGGCATGGTCGACGACCGTTGGGTCGAGGTCACGCCGTCGCAGTTTCCCCATGAGGCCGAGGGTTTGAAGCTCGTCCGCGACCTGCTTCCGGCGCGTGCGCCGTTCCGGGCCTGGTCGAACTTCGAGTTCCGCGACGACCGGGGCACCTGGTCGGAGGTCGACCTCCTCCTGCTGACCCCGTCTGGCCTCCACCTGCTGGAACTGAAGTACTACGCCGGACGCCTGCGTGGCACCGATCAGTGGTGGCTGCGCGACGGGCACCGTGCCGAGGACTCGCCGTTGCTGCTGGCCAACCGCAAGGCCAAGCGGTTGCGGTCGAAGCTGATGGCAGCGTTCGACGATTGGGCGCGCCGCCAGCCCCCGGACCCGCTGCGCCCCAAGGCCAGCGAGGCGATCCCGTTCATCCAGGCGGGGGTGTTCCTGCATCACCCCGACTTCGTCTGCGAACTGCCCTACGCCGCCCGCCGTGACCTGTACGGCCTCCCCAACGACCGGGCCCGCTCCGGCCTCAACCCGATCACCGATCTGTTCACCGCCCCGGCCCGGCCCGGTACCACGATCTACGAGCGCGGCGTCGTCGGCATGATGCGGTTGATCGGGTTGCGTGCCCATCAGCGGGAGACCGGCGCCTACGTCCTGGACGCCCGCCCGCTCGAGGACGGCCCCGGCTGGCAGGACTGGTTGGCCACCCACAAGCACCTGCGTGATCAGCGTCGTCGGATTCGGTTCCGGGTGGCGCCGGAGGGCTCTCCCGAGGAGGCCCGGCGTCGGCTTCGGCTGTTGGCCGCGCATGAGATGCACGTGATGCAGCGGCTGACCCACGACGCGATCCTGCGTCCCGAGGATTACGTCGATTCCGAGCTGGGCCCGGGGCTGGTCTACCCCTACGACCCGAGTTGGCAGCGGCTCGATCTGTGGCTGGCGGCGCACCCGCGGGAGCTCGACTTCGAGGCCCAGTTGGGGCTGGTCCGCGACATCGCCGAGGGGCTGCAGTACGCGCACGGCAAGAACGTGGTCCACCGGGGCTTGAACCCGCGGGCGGTGCTGGTCCGCACCGACCGCCACGGACGCCTCCACGCCCGCCTCACCGACTGGCAGGGGGTGGGCCGCACCGACGAGGCGACGGCCACCAGCGCCACCCGCGGTGTGACCGCCCTGGCCGGCAGCGACCCGGTCAACCAGCTGGCCCCCGAGGAGCGCTGGCTCCGCGACACGTTCCTGGCCCCCGAGGGGGCCGCGGTCGGGGCTCCTGGCCGGCTCCGCCTCGACGTGTTCGGCCTCGGTGTGTTGGCGTTCTTTATCGTCACCGGCGGCCGCGCCCCGGCCACCACCCGCGCCGACCTGATCGCCCGGCTGCGCGATCAGGGCGGCCTCGACGTTTCGGTCGAACTGCCCGAGGCCCCCGCCGCGCTGCGCGAGGCGATCCTGCAGGCCACCGCCCCCAAGGTCACCGAGCGACTCCCCGACGTGGGCAGCTTCCTCGAGGCCCTCGACCGGGCCGAGCCCGCGGCGTCCGAGGAGGAGACCGACCCGTTGGACGCCGGCCCGGGCGCCGTCCTCGACGGCCGGTTCACCCTGGTCAGCCGGCTGGGGGCCGGCTCGACGGCCGTCGGGCTGCTGGTCACCGACGCCGAAGCCCCGGACGCCCGCGACCGGGTCCTGAAGGTCGCCCTCGACGACTCCGCCGCCCGCCGCCTGGACGACGAGGCCGACGCCCTGCGCCACCTCACCCACCCGCGGATCGTCAAGTTGCTCGACGGCCCGCTCACCGTCGGTGGACGCCGCGCGTTGCTGCTCGAGAGCGCCGGCCGCGAGACGCTGGCCACCCACCTCGGCAACCGGGAACGGCTGTCCCTGGACCTGCTGGAACGCTGGGGCACCGACCTGCTCGAAGCAGTGGTCGCCCTGGACGCCGCCGGCGTCACCCACCGCGACCTCAAGCCGGCCAACCTCGGCGTGCACAAGGACGCGTCCCACCGCAGCAAGCACCTCAAGCTGTTCGACTTCTCCCTGACGAAGGCGCCGGCGTCCGACACCCAGGCGGGCACCCGGCCCTACCTCGACCCGTTCTGGACGCCGAAACGCGCCCACTACGACTCGGCGGCCGAACGGTACGCCGCCGCGGTGGTGCTGTTCGAAATGGCGACCGGACACCCCCCGGTCTACGGCGACGGGCTCTCCGACCCCGCCTCGATCACCGACGAGGTCACCATCGAGCCCGGCGACCTCGACCCCACAGCCCGCGCCCGCCTCACCGCGTTCTTCACCCGCGCGTTGGCCCGCGACCACCAGGCCCGGCACCACACCGCCGAGCAGATGCTGCACGAGTGGCGCTCCTGCTTCCCGGACAGTTCGGCCGTCCCCGCCGACGCCGACGCCCTGGCCGAGGCCGCGACCGCCGACACGCCGCTGACGGCGTCCGGGCTGACCGCGCGGGCGATCTCGGCGCTGGAGCCGTTACGCGTCACCACCGTCGGCGACTTGGCCCTGGTGGACCCCGTGCTGCTCGGCCACCTGGCCGGCTCGACGGTGGTCACCCGTCAAGAGATCCGGGCGCGCGCCAAGCTGTGGCGCTCGAAGTTCGGACGCCGCGGGCGCCGCTGGTCGGTCGACGACCGCCCGGCCCTGCTGGACGATCCCGCCGACTGCGCCGAGACCTTGCTGGCCGCGGCCCGGGGCCGCGACAGGGACCGGGCGGTGGGGCTGGCGTCCCTGCTGCTGGGGGTGGTCGGCTCCCTGGATGCGAACGCCACCCAGGCGCAGCTGGCGGCGGGCTTGCGCCCGGCGGTCACCCGCGGCCGGGTGAGCCAACTGCTGGCCACCCTGCAGGACCGCTGGGCCGCCGACGAGGCGTCCAAGACCCTGCTCGACACCCTCGCCGACGCGGCCGACCAACGCCTGACCGAGCTCGGCGGGGTGGCCACGTTCGACGAGTTGGCCGACCACCTGCTGATGCTGATGGTGTCCGCACCCGAGGCCGCCGACCCGCAGCAGACCCGGCTCGCCCAGGGGCTGCTGCGCTGCGCGGTCGAACGCAAGGCCGCCCTCGAACGCGCCGAGAGCGTCAGCGGCGACGAGGACGGCGGCTGGTTCCTGCGCCGCCGCGACGGCCGCCCGGTGCTGGTCGCCACCCGCGCCGACCTGCTCGACGTCGCCGAGGCCCTCGGCCGCCGCGCCGACGCCCTGGTCGACGAGGCCAACCTCACCGGCACCGACGCGTTGGTCCCGGCCGGCCGGGTGATCACCCAGTTGGGTGCCGTGCTGGACGCCGCGGCGTCCGGGGCCCCCACCCGCTCGGTCCCGCCGTACGACGGGCTGCGCGAGGGGACGCGGCTGGCGCGGCTGGCCGCCCGGCTGGCGACGCGGGCGGGGGCGTCCGCGACCGGGGAACTGCACCATCGCGACCTCTCCCCCGCCGCCGCGCTGCGCCTGGCCCTGCCCGCCGTGGTGCCCGGCCAACTCGCCGAGGCCGCCGACCTGCGCGACCGGGTCCGCCACCGGTTCCCGGACCTGCCCGCCCTGCCGACCCGCCCCGACCTCGACGACCTCGCCCAACGCGCGCTCGGGCTGCTGTGGGACGAGGGCCAGCGCCGCTACCGGGCCCCGCAGGTCCCCGGCGGCGACACCACCGGCCTGGTGTCCCGGCCCGCCACCCGCCTGCCGACCGCGGTGCCCACCATCGGGCCGGGCGCGGTCGGGCAGCGCCTCGAAGACAGCGTCCGCAGCCGCTCGTTCGTCGCCCTCGGCGTCGGCGCCCAGTGGCTGGACCGGTTCCCGGCGCTGCTCGCCAGCCGCTACGCCGCCATCGAACTCGACCTCACCCACGTACTGATGGACGCCCTACACGCCACCGCCGCCCAGGTCGGGGTGCCCTGGTCGGAGGTGCTCAACGCGGACGCCGACGCCCCCGGCTCCCGCAGCAACTCCGGCCTGCGGGCCCTCGTGCAGCGCTCCCTGCCCGCCGTCCGCCAGGCCCTCGACCGGGCACTCACCGCACCCGACACCGACACCCGCCCGCTGCTGCTCACCGACCCGTCGCTGCTGGCCCGTTACGACGCACTCGGCCTGCTCGCCGACTGGATGGACCTGGCCACCGCCCGCCCCAGGGCGGTGTGGCTGGTCGTGCCGCAAGTCCACGGCAACGTCGGCCCGGTCGTCGACGGACGCCCCCTACCGCTGACCGCCCCCAGCCAGTTCGTGACCGTGCCGCCGGAGTGGATCCAGACCCACGCCGCCCCCACCGATCCCCCGGCCGACGCCCCCGCGGCCGCCACCCGCACCACGGAAGGTTCCCCCGCGTGATCACCCCGGACGCCCTCGTCGCCGACCTGAAGAAGCAGGTGCTGGCCCTGGAGGCCGACCTGCGCGACCGCATCACCCTGCCCGCGTTCGACGGCCCCTGGAAGCAGGAGCACGCCGCCGCGCTGGCCGGCGACCGGACCGCCGCCACCTACACCGCCTGGGCCGACGACCGGATCACCCAGGCCGCCGTCTCCTGGGTGCTGACCACGGTGTTCGTCCGGTTCTGCGAGGACAACCGCCTCCTCGACCCCGTGTGGATCTCGGGCCCGCCGGAGCGCCGGCAAGAAGCCCTGGACGCCCAGCTCGCCTACTTCCGCGCCCACCCCGAACACACCGACCGCGAGTGGGTCGAACAGGCCATCGCCCACCTGGCCGCCACCCCGGCCACCGCCGGTCTGGTCGACGACCAGGCGATGCTGCACACGGTCTCGCCGTCCGGGCAGGCGGTCACCAAGCTGCTGGAGTTCTGGCGCCGCCGCGACGACACCGGCACGCTCGTCCACGACTTCACCGACGCGGGCCTCGACACCCGGTTCCTCGGCGACCTCTACCAAGACCTCTCCGACCACGCCAAGAAGACCTACGCTCTGCTGCAGACCCCGGAGTTCGTCGAGGAGTTCATCCTCGACCGCACCCTCGAACCCGCCCTGAACGACCGGCCGCTCGACGGCTTCAAGATGATCGACCCCGCCTGCGGCTCCGGGCACTTCCTGCTCGGCAGCTTCCGGCGAATTCTTTCGAGGTGGGACGCCGAGGCCCCCGGCCTGGGTGCCCGCGAGCGGGTCCAGAAGGCGCTGGACGCCGTGTGGGGCGTCGACCTCAACCCGTTTGCCGTCGCGATCGCCACGTTCCGGCTCACGGTCGCGGCGCTCCAGGCCGTCGGTGCCACCTCGCTGGAACGCGCCCCCGGCTTCACGATCAACGTGCTGGCCGGCGACTCGCTGTGGTTCAGCCACGATCAGGACGCCCTCTTCGCGGTCAAGGACGACTTCGCCTACTCCACCGAACACAAGGACGCTCTCGTCAAGGCCCTGACCCGCGGCCAGTACGACGCGGTGGTGGCGAACCCGCCCTACATCACGGTCAAGGACAAGCAACTCAACGCGGCCTACCGGGAGCGGTACAACCATCTCAAGGGTTCCTACGCGCTGACCATCCCGTTTATGGAACTGCTGTTCAAGCTCGCCAAGCGCAGCGAAGAGTCACAGCCCCCGGGCTGGGTAGGCCAGATCACCTCGAACTCGTTCATGAAGCGCGAGTTCGGCGCCCCGATCATCGAGGACTTCCTCGCCCACCTCGACCTGGTCGAGGTCATCGACACCTCCGGCGCCTACATCCCCGGCCACGGCACCCCCACCGCCATCCTCGTGGGGCGTAACAAGGCACCAGTCACCAGCACCGTCCGGGCGGTGCTCGGGATCAGAGGCGAGCCCGGCCGCCCGGATGAGCCTGACAACGGTGTCGTCTGGTCCTCCATCGCGGAGCACATCGACGTCCGCGAATACGAGAATCAATGGATCACAATCAAGGACCTCAGTCGGAAGACCCTTTCGCACCATCCATGGAGCCTCTCTGGAGGAGGCGTTCCGCAGGTTGCGACGCGACTGGAGGCGTGCGACTCGCGGCTGCGGTACCACGTCGAGGCGATCGGCCGGACTACGCATACCGGAAATGATGAGGCGTTCTTCCTTCCTGCAGCGTCCGTGGCCTGCTTGGGTCTTTCGCAAGACGTCGTGCCAGTGGTACTGGGGGAGGACATCCGCGACTTTCGGGTTGCGCCCGTCAATGTCACCTTGTTTCCCTACGATGGGGAGGGCCAACCTCGAGATCTCAGCCGGGTTGCCCTCCGCCACCTCTGGCGGACCCGCCGATCGCTAGAGACGCAGCGCGACTTCTCACAGACAAAGGCGGAGCGCGGGTTGCGGTGGCTTGATCATTCGATGTTTTTCCCTGCCCGCTTCAAACAGCGGCTCGGTATCGCCTTCCCCTTTGTCGCCACACACAACCACTTCGTCCTCGACCGAGGTGCCAAGGTGTTCAAGCAAACCGCGCCGGTGATCAAGTTGCCGGCGGGGGCGTCCGAGGATGATCACTTGCGGCTGTTGGGGGTTCTTAACTCGTCGACGGCGTGTTTCTGGTTGAAGCAGAACAGCCACGACAAGGGCAACGGTGGCTACGGTGGCGGGATCGCCAGCACCGAGTGGGAGCGGTTCTACGAGTTCACAGGGACGACGTTGCAGGATTTCCCGTTGCCGAGGGTGCTGCCGTTGGAGCGGGCGCGGGTGCTGGACGGGCTGGCGCAGGAGTTGTCGGGTCAGCAGGTGGGGGCGTTGATCGAGTCCGCGACGCCGACGACTGAGCTGTTGCGGGCGGCGGAGGCGGCGCAGGCGTCTCTGCGGGGTCGGATGGTCGCGCTGCAGGAGGAGTTGGATTGGGAGGTGTACGTCTCCTACGGGCTGCTGGAGGAGGCGTTGGTCTTCGCGGGTGAGCCGCCGGAGGTGCGGTTGGGCGAGCGGGCGTTCGAGATCGTGCTGGCCCGCAAGGTTGCGGCCGGCGAGGAGGAGACCTCCTGGTTCGCCCGGCACGGGTCGACGCCGGTCACCGAGATCCCCACGTATTGGCCGGCGGACTACCGGGCTTTGGTGCAGCGGCGGATCGACGCGATCGAAAGCAACGATGCGATTCGGTTGTTGGAGGCGCCGGAGTTCAAGCGGCGGTGGGCGTCGGAGCCGTTCGAGAAGCAGGCGGAGCGGGCGTTGCGGGGCTGGTTGCTGGATCGGCTGGAGAACCGCGCGTTGTGGTTCAGCGCGCAGGGGCATCCGACGCCGGTGTCGGTGAGCCAGTTGGCCGACGTCCTGGGCCGGGATGCGGAGTTCCGTGGGGTGGTGGAGCTGTGGCAGCGGCGCCGCGACGTTGACCTGACGGCGGCGCTGACCGCCCTGGTGGAGGCGGAGGCGGTGCCGTACCTGGCGGCGTACCGGTTGAAGGATTCCGGGTTGCGGAAGTTCGCCGAGTGGCAGCGGACCTGGGCGTTGCAGCGGCAGGAGGACGCGCTGCGTCCGGCGGCAGACGCCCCGGAGCCGGAGCGCGCGGCGGCGGAGGCCCGGGCGGACGCGTTCGCGAAGACGATCCCGGTGCCACCGAAGTACACCTCGGCCGACTTCCGCAAGCAGGCCTATTGGTCGGCGCGCGGGAAGTTGGACGTGCCGAAGGAGCGGTTCATCCTGTATCCGGGCGCGGGCCGGGAGACCGATCCGACGCCGCTGTTGGGTTGGGCGGGTTGGGATCACGCGCAGCAGTCGTTGGCGTTGGCGACGATCATTGCCGCTCGGCAGGCTGAGGGCGCCGACGATGCGACGCTCATCCCGTTGGTGGCGGGGATGGCGGAGTTGCAGCCGTGGGTGGAGCAGTGGCATGCCGCGATCGACCCGTTGTTCGGGGTTTCGCCGGCGGCGTTCTGTGGTGAGCAGTTGCGGGAGCATTGCCTGGCTTTGGGGGTGACCCGGGATGATCTGGCGCGTTGGCGTCCGGCCCCTTCGACCCGTGGAAGGAGGGCCCGCTTGTGAGTGCCCTGCTGCGTGACATCTTCACGATCCCCGAGACCACGTCGACCGCCGACTATGTGTTGCGGCTGACCGAGAGCGTCGACGACGCGCACCTGGCGCGGACGTTGGGCGACTATGTGGTGACCGACGAGATCGCGCGGGCGTTCGACACGGCGTTGGGGTTGGTGGCCGAGGCGATCGGCACGAACACGTCCAAGGGGGCGTTCCTGACCGGGTCGTTCGGTTCGGGTAAGAGCCACTTTATGGCGGTGTTGTATGCGCTGTTGCGGCAGCATCCGGGGGCGCGGGCGTTGCCGGATCTGGCCGGGGCGATCGCCCGGCACGACCCGCAGTTGCAGGGCCGCCGGATCCTGCCGTTGACGTTCCACCTGTTGGGGGCGCAGTCGTTGGAGCAGGCGCTGTTCGACGGCTACCTTCGGCAGATCCGCGAGTTGCACCCGCAGGCGACGCCGCCGCTGCTGCACCAGACGGCGCGGCTGTTGGAGGACGCCGACGCGCTGCGCGGCCGGATGGGCGACGACACGTTCTTCGCCGGGTTGAGCAGCACCGGCGGGGCCGGCGACGTGTGGGGGGCCGTGCTGGGCGAGGCGGGAACCTGGGACGCCGCGAGTTACGAGGCGGCGCGGGCGGCGTCCGCCGATGATCCGCGGCGGGCCGACCTGGTCGCGGCCCTGGAGACGCACTACTTCACGTCGTACGCCAGCCGGGCCACGCATGTGGGGTTGGATGAGGGGCTGACGGCGATCTCGCGGCACGCGAAGGCGCTGGGCTACGACGCCGTGGTGTTGTTCCTGGACGAGTTGGTGTTGTGGTTGGCGTTCCGGATCCGCGATCACGCGTTCTTCGGCAGCGAGGCGCAGAAGATCACCAAGTTGGTCGAGGGCGGCCAGGGTGGGCGTCCGGTGCCGTTGGTGTCGTTCATAGCCCGGCAGCTGGACCTGCGGCGTTGGCTGGCCGACTCGGGGGCGTCCGGTGCGGAGCAGCAGACGTTGGAGCAGTCGTTCAACTTCCAAGAAGGCCGGTTCCGGACGATCCGGTTGGGCGATGACAACCTGCCGTTCGTGGCGCACAAGCGGCTGCTGGCCCCGAGGGACGCCGCGGCGGCCACGGAGATCGACCGGGCGTTCGAGCGGCTCGACCGGCGGGCCGAGTCGTGGGATGTGCTGCTGGACGGCATCAACACCGACGAGCGGCATCGGGGGGCGGACGCGGCCGGGTTCCGGTTGACGTATCCGTTCAGCCCGGCGTTGGTGTCGACGTTGCGGTCGTTGGCGGGGGTGATGCAGCGGGAGCGGACGGCGTTGAAGGTGATGCAGCAGATGCTGGTCGATCACCGCGACACGTTGACGATCGACGACGTGATTCCGGTGGGGGACGCGTTCGGCTACCTGGTGACGGGGGCGGCGGGCGATCAGCCGCTGGACGAGGCGTCCGCGGCGTTGTTCCGGGCGGCGAGCACGCTGTTCCGGGAGCGGCTGCAACCGATGATTCTGAAGGAGTACGGGCTGACCGCCGCCGACCTGCGGGGCGGGGCGGCGCGGCCGCCGGCGTTGGACGCCGACCTGCGGCTGGCGCAGACGCTGCTGTTGAGTGCGGTGGCGCCGAACGTGCCGGCGTTGAAGGGGTTGACGGCGGGGCGGTTGGCGTCGTTGAACCACGGGTCGATCCGGTCGCCGTTGCCGAACGGTGAGGCGGCGGTGGTGCTGGCGAAGGTGCGGCAGTGGGCGGCGCAGGTGCCCGAGATCAAGGTCGAGACCGAGGGCCGCAACCCGCAGATCTCGGTGCAGTTGTCGGATGTGGACTACGAGTCGGTGGTGGACCGGGCCCGCGGCGAGGACAACGACGGACGCCGCCGCGACCTGATCAAGCGGCTGGTCGCGGAGTCGTTCGGGCTGGCAGACCTGGGCGCCCAGGACATGCTGGGCGGCTACACCCACCGGGTGGTGTGGCGGGGCACGGTGCGCGAGGTGGCGCTGGTCTTCGGCAACGTCCGCGACGCGGGCTGGCTGACCGACGACCACTTCCGGGCGCCGGAGGGAGCCTGGAAGTTCGTCATCGACCACCCGTTCGACGAGCCGGGGCACTCCCCCGCCGAGGACCACAGCCGCATCGACAACCTGCGGGCCCGCAACTGGAACGAGCGCACGATCGTGTGGCTGCCGCGGTTCTTCACCGAGGAGCGGCTCAAGGACGTCAGCCGGCTGGTGGTGCTCAACTACCTGCTGGAGGGCAGCGGCGACCGGTACGCCACCTACGCCGACCACCTGTCCGAAACCGGGCGGGTGCAGGCGAAGGCGATCCTGCAGGCCCAGCGGGACGCCTTGTTGCACCGGGTGCGGCAGGCGATCGGCGTGGCCTACGACGTGGAGTCGCCGTTGCGGGGCGGGGATGTGGTGCTGGACGCCGCGCACCCGGACGTGTTCTCGTCGCTGACGCCGACGTTCGTGCCCCGCCCCCCGGCCGGCGGGACGCTGCAGCAGGCGTTCCGGGTGCTGGTCGACCAGGCGTACTCGGCGACCTATCCGGCGCACCCGCGGTTCGAGCCCGGCGACGTCGAGGTGCGGCCGCGTGAGCTGCAGGTGGTCTACGACTACGTGGAGCGGGCGTTGGGCGACAAGGAGGGCCGCGTCCCGCTCGGCCCGGACGCCGCCGCGGTCCGCCGGATCGCGAACGCCCTCGGGGTGGGACGCGCCGCCGAGACCCACTTCCTGATGGGGGACGACTACTTCGGCACCTGGGGGCCGGAGTTCGAGCGCCGCCTCGGCGCCCGGGGCGACGACCTGGTGCCGGTGACCGTGGGTGAGGTGCGGCGCTGGATCAAGGACCTGGAGCCGGCGTTCGGGTTGACCCGCGAGGTGGCCGATCTGGTGATCCTGGCGTGGGCGGCGCTGCGGCGCCGGGCGTGGTTCGCGCACGGGGCACCCGTGCCGACCCCGAAGCCGGGCCAGTTGCGTGACGAGATGGAGCTGCGCCTGCAGCCGATGCCGTCGCCCACGTTGTGGGCGGCGGCGACCGCGCTGGCGGGGGGCGTGTTCGGGGTGAACGCGTCGTCGTATGTGACCCCGAATGAGGTGGCGAACCTGGCCTCATCGGTGCGCGGCCGGGCGGTGGAGCTGAGCCCGCACGCGAGCCGGTTGGTGGGGGCGATCGCCCAGGCGCGGGCCCGGCTGGGTTTGGGGGACGCCGAGGGGCCGCGGTTGGCCACGGCGCGGGCGATGGCGGAGTTGTGCGACGGGCTGCGCGGGTTGCAGGGGCTGCCGCTGATCGAGCGGCTGGCCGGCACCGAGGTTCCGGACGCCACCAAGGCGGGTCGGTCGCTGGAGTCGGCCGCGCGGGTCGCGGGCCAGCTCGAAGGGTTCGCCTGGGGCCGGCTGGAGCCGTTGTTCGAGGCGTCCCGGCAGGAGGGGCCGCGGGCCGATTCGGCTGCTGCGATTCTGCGCCGGCTGCGCGAGGCTCTGGACGCCGACGAGTTCACCACGCCGATCCAGCCCGCGTTGAAGCGGGCCGAGGATGAACTGTTCGCCTGGCTGGCCGGGGGGACGCCGCCGGAGCGGCTCGCCGATCAGCCGCCCGTGGTCACGCCGGAGCCGAGCACCCGGTCGGCGTCCGGCCGGGCCACGATCCGCCGCGGCCAGGGCACCGGCGCGGTGGCCGCCCAGTTGCAGCGGTTCGTGGCCGAGCATCCGGGGGTGGACGTGGTCGTGGAATGGCGGGTGGAGTGACCACCGACGTCATTCCCGGCGCCACGGTCACCCCGGCGGTGGCGCGGGCGCTGATCGACCAGGCGCGGGGGCGGGGGTTCCAGCACGGGGTGCTCGGTTTGCGGGCGCGTCCGGCGGCGACCCGGCCGGCGACGTTCACCCACCGTGACCAGCCGGTGCGGATCGTGCCGGCGGCGTCCGCGTTGGCGGTGCGGGAGGCGATCCGGCAGGCCGACCCGGACGGCTGGCTGGTGGTGGTGACCGATCGCAGCGACGAGGATCTGGGTCCGGGGCTGATCGCTCAGTTCGTGTGGCAGCGGTTGCGGCATCCCGATCCGTGGCAGGCGGTGCGGCAGCGTTTCGGGGCGCACGGCATCGACGCGAAGCTGCTGTCGACGCCGCGGGCTCGTGAGGTGGCCGCCGGGCTGCTCGAACTCGCCCCGGCGGACGGCTGGCCGCCGGCGCCCGCGGGCGTCCTGACCCGGGAGCATGCCCTGGCCTGCGTCGCGCGGGGGGAGTTGGGGCTGCCGGAGGGTCCGGTGGACCTGATCGCGGTGCTGCAGTGGTCGACCGGCCGCGGCCTGGCCGGCACGATCGCCCGGCTGCGGGCCCGGGCCGGGGAGGCGACCGTGGACGCCGTGCTCGGCTGGGTCGCGGACGCCGCCGGCGAGGCCGCCCCGCTGGTCGCGGCGTTGCTGCGCTCGGGGACGCCCACCGATCTGGTGCCGTTGGGGGTCGTGCTGGACTGCCTGTTGCGCTCCCCCGCCCGGACCGACGCCGAGATCGCGCTGGCCCGTCTGGAACACCGTTGGGGCAGCGTCGATCGGGGCGCTCTGAAGGCCGCGGCGCGGCTGTCGGTGGTGGTGGTGACCGGGCTGCTGGGCGGGCGCAGCACCGTCGAGGAGGCGCGGCAGTTGCTCGCCCGCGCCGACGAGTTGTTGGCTGAGGCGCAGGCCCAGCCGTTGGCGGGGGCGTCCCGGCTGTTGCGGGCCGGGCTCACGGCCCGGCTGCGGGTCCTGGCGGAGGCGCTGCGGCCGGCGGCCGACGCCGACCCGGTCGCGCTGGAGGCGGCGTGGGCGCAGGTGGCCGACCACGAGCTGAGCGCCGACGACCCGCGGGTCACGGCGGCGCGCGCCGGCGTCCGGTTGGTCCGTTGGTTGCGGACGTCCGACGATCAGCCGGCGGGGACGCTGGCGGGCCTGGCGACCCGGCAGTTGGCGGTCGACGCTTGGGTCGATTCGGCGGTGAACGACGCCGACTCCGGGGTCGACGACGCGGTGGTGGCGGCCGCGTTGGAGCGGGTGCTCGGGGATGTCCAGCGACGCCGCGACGCCCACGATCTGGCGTTCGCGGCCGCCCTGGCTCGGGAGGGGTGCGGCGCCGCGGTCGAGGGGCTGATCGGCCTGGAGCGGGTGCTGCCCGAGGTGGTGCTGCCGCTGGCCCGCGACTACCCCACCCTGCTGCTGGTGCTCGACGGGCTGAGCACGGGCGTGGCCACCGAACTGCTGGCCCGGGCGACGCTGGACCATGGCTTGGTCGAGTGTCTGTTGCCCGGCGCCTCCGCGCGGACGCCGGCGCTGGCCGTGCTGCCCACGGTCACCGAGGTCAGCCGGGCGTCGCTGCTGAGTGGACGCCTCGCCACCGGCCAGCAGGACTTCGAGGGGAAGGCGTTCGCGGAGTGCGTCCGCGCCCATGGCCTCGGCGAGACGTTTCTGGACCACAAGAAAGGCCTGGACACCTCCCGGCAGGGCTTCGAACTCGCCGATGGCGTCCGCCTGGCGATCGCCGACACCGAGCGGTACCGGCTGGTCGGCTGCGTGTTGAACACCATCGACGACGCCCTCGACCGCGCCGACCCCGGCGGCACCGAGTGGCGCACCGACACCGTCAAGCACCTCGCCCCGCTGCTGCGGGCCGCCGAGGCCGCCGGACGCCTCATCGTGCTGACCTCCGACCACGGTCACGTCATCGAACGGCGCCGCGGCACCCAGCGCAGCGGCGGGCTCGGCGGCCGGTTCCGGGCGGCGTCCGGGCCGGTCGAGGCCGACGAGGTGCTGGTCAACGGGCCGCGGGTGCTGACCGCGGACCACCGGGCGATCCTCGCGGTCAACGAGCGACTGCGCTACGGGCCGCTGAAGGCGGGCTACCACGGCGGGGCCGCGCCCGCCGAAGCGGTCGTGCCGCTGGTACTGCTGGCGCCGGCGAACCTCAAGCACACCCTGGCCGCGGCACCGCTGCCCGAGCCACCCTGGTGGGACGACACACCCGTGGCCGGCGAACCGCCGACGGCCGGTGCGTCGACCGTGCCGCGGGCCGCCGCACCGGACGCGAAACCCGAGGCGCCCCAGCCGGACCTGTTCACCGAACCCGCCCCGGCGTCCACCACCGACGGGGTCGGTGCGGCGCTGCTGGCCAGCGCCACCTACCGGTCGCAGAAGACGCTGGTCGGACGCCTCGGCGTCACCGACGCCGCCATCGGCACACTGGTCGACGCGCTGGCGTCCGCCCCCGACCGGCGCCTGGCCGCCGGCCGGGTGGCCGTGGCGCTGGGCGTGCCGGCCAACCGAGTCGGGCTTGTGATGAGCCAGGTCGCGAAGCTGCTGAACGTCGAGGGCTACCCGGTGGTATCCACCGACCCCGCCACCCAAGCCGTCACCCTGGACACCGCCCTGCTCGCCGAGCAATACGGCGTCCAGAACTGGGGATGGCTGGGTAGCGGCGCCCTCGTAAGGCATCATCACGCTTCATAAGGAAACCGCTTATACGGCGTGATAGTTTCTGACACATGGATCCGGTCCTGAACCCGTTCCGACCCGGTGCCGGTCGCCGTCCGCCCGTCCTCGCCGGCCGAGAACGCATCCTCACTAACTTCGACGTGGTGCTGCGCCGCGCTGAGGAGTACGGCGAGGGTGACCGGAGTTGGGTCATCACCGGGCTCCGCGGGGTCGGCAAGACGGTGCTGCTCAACGAGTTGATGAGTCAGGCGAACGCCCGCAAGTGGATCGTGGCGAAGGTGGAGGCGTCCGCGTCGGTGCCGCTGCGGAAGATCCTCGCGACCGAGTTGGCCAAGGCGATGCGCACGGCCACGGGCCGGCATCTGGGCGGGTCCAAACTCAAGCGCGCGCTCGCGGTGTTGAAGTCCTTCACGTTGAAGCTGGGACTCGACGGCGTCACCCTCGGCGCCGAGGTCGAGCCGCAGCACGGCGTCGCCGACAGCGGCCGGTTCGGCGAGGACCTCACCGCCTTCCTGGAGGTGGTCGGTGACGCCTCGCTGGAGTTCGGGATCGGCACCCTGCTGCTGGTCGACGAGTTGCAGGAAGCCCCCAGCGCCGACCTGGAGGCCATCAACATGGCGGTCCACGCGCTGGGACAGGCCGACATCCCCCCGCCGGTGTTCTTCGTCGGTGCCGGGCTTCCCTCGCTGCCCGCGCAGTTGGCTGAGGCCGCCAGCTACGCCGAACGGCTCTACGTGTACCAACCGGTCGGCCTGCTGGGTGCCGAGGACGTGCGTCGGGCCCTGGTCGAACCCTGTCTCGAGCGGGGTGCGACGTGGGAGGGCGACGCTCTCGAACAGGCTCAGCAGATGACTCGCGGCTACCCGTACTTCGTCCAGTCCATCGGCAAGCACGTCTGGGACCTCGCCCCCGGCCCGGTCATCGCCGCCGCGGACGTGGCGGCCGGCGGCGCCCTGGCCCGCGAGGAGATCGACGCCGGCCTGTACCGCTCGCGCTGGGAACGCGCGACGACCGCTCAACGCAGGCTGCTCACAGGCATGGCCCAGTTGCGGGGAGACAACGCCGTCGAGATCGGCGAGCTCGCCACCCACCTGGGCAAGGCCCGAACCTCCGACCTGTCGGTGGCCCGACAGGAGTTGATCAAGAAGGGCCTGGTGTACGCCCCCGAGCGGGGCCTGGTCGCGTTCACCGTGCCGGGGATGGCCGACTTCGTGCTGAGCCAGGACGGGTGAGCCAATGA
Source organism: Propionibacterium sp. (assembly GCA_012517965.1). GTDB lineage: Bacteria > Actinomycetota > Actinomycetes > Propionibacteriales > Propionibacteriaceae > Propioniciclava. The sequence continues at coordinate 23,070 of JAAYTZ010000044.1, forward strand.
GCGAGACAGTCTCTCCCCGTCGCCGCCGTGAGGTGATCGACGCGTTGCGTCGTGGCACGGTGCCCGCGAACGGTCTGGATCTGCTGGCCGTCGGGTTGGACCGTTTCGGGTCGGCGTTGGACGCCGAGTTCGACGCGGTGGCCGGCGGTTCGGCGGTGTTCAAGGCGGTCCGCGGCGAGTACGGGTCGGGGAAGACGTTCTTCACCCGGCATCTGGCGGAGCGGGCGTTGCGGCGGGGGTGGGCGACCGCCGAGGTGCAGGTGTCGGAGACGGAGACGCCGTTGCATCGTCTGGAGACCGTGTACCGGCGGATCACCGAGTCGCTGCGGACGGCGACGGTGCCGCCGAGCGCGTTCCGGTCGGTGCTGGACGGGTGGCTGTTCACCCTCGAGTCGGACGCCGTCGCCGCCGACCCGGCGCTGGCGGGGGCGTCCGATGGGGTGCTGACCGCCGCGGTGGACCGGCTGCTGGAGGCCCGGCTGGCCGCGGTGTCGTCCAAGACGCCGGCGTTCGCGCAGGTGCTGCGCGCCTATCGGGCGGCGTCCCTGGCCGGGGACGCCCCGACCGCCGACGGGCTGGCGGCCTGGGTGGGGGGCCAGCCGCACGTGGCGGCGTCCGCGAAACGGTCGGCGGGGATCCGCGGCGATCTGGACCACTTCGGGGCGATGGCGTTCCTGCAGGGCCTGTTGACGGTGTTGAAGGACGCCGGCCATCCGGGCCTGTTGGTGGTGTTGGACGAGGTCGAGACCCTGCAGCGGGTGCGGGGTGATGTGCGGGACAAGGCGTTGAACGCGCTGCGGCAGCTGATCGACGAGGTGGACTCGGGACGCTACCCGGGGTTGTACCTGCTGATCACCGGGACG
>JAAYTZ010000003.1 GCA_012517965.1 Propionibacterium sp.
CACCCAAGGATCGTGGAAATCCCGCTCAACCGGAGCGCCAACCCGGGAAACTGTCACACCCACCCGGCAGAATCAGACCTGCACGACGGTTTCAGCCCGCCCCAACAACCACGTGGACCAAGCGCGAAACATCGAGGCTACCGCAAGGACCTGCTGACGGCCGCCGGCGTCGCCGTCCCGAAGACGTTCGAGGAACTCGAGGCCGCCGCCAAGAAGATCAAGGAAACGCAGAACGTCGCCGGCTTCGTCGCCCGCACCGGCAAGTCGCCCGCCGTCACCCAGTTCTCCAGCTTCCTGTACTCGATGGGCGGCGACTGGGTGGACGCGTCCGGCAAGGCCGCGGTGAACTCCGAGGCCGCGAAGAAGGCGTACGCCTACTACGGCGGCCTGATCCGCAACTACGGCCCGGCCAACGTCTCCACCGACATGAGCTGGCCCGAGGCCATGGCGATCTTCACCCAGGGCGGGGCGGCGTTCTACACGGAGGCCGACTCCCTGTACAAGAACGCGACCGACACCGCCAAGTCCAAGGTGGCCGACAAGGTCGGCTTCGCGCAGTTCCCGGCGGGCCCGGCGGGCTCGAAGCCCTACAACATCCCGTCGTGGGCGCTCGCCATCAACGCCGCGAGCCCCAACATCGAGAACGCCTGGAAGTTCGTCCAGTGGGCGACCAGCAAGGATCAGGTGCTGGCCCAGCAGAAGGGCGGCATCCCCGGCGCTCGCACCTCCGTGTGGGAGAGCCCCGACGGCATCTCGACCTACCCGAAGGACCTGGCCGAGGCGATCATCGCCAGCGCGAAGGTCGGCGTCGACCACGACCGCCCGGTCGTGGCGCAGGTCACCAAGGCCCGCGAGGCGGTCGGCCAGCCCATCGTCGAGACGATCACGGGCGGCGACACGAACGCCGCCGCCGACAAGGCCGCCGTCGCGTTCCAGGCCGTCCTGGACGCCGAGAAGAAGTAGGACTGATTCGCTTCGCCGGAGGTGTCCCGCACGGGCGCCTCCGGCGATTCGTTCCGGAAAGAGGTTCCCGTGACCACCGCCGTCATCCACGGACCGAAGCCGCAGTCCGCGCTCTCGGTCTGGGCGAACAGGCACCGGCGCTGGCTGTTCGCCGGCCCGTCGATGCTGTTCATCTTCCTGCTCATCGTCTTCCCCGTCGTGTGGACGTTCTGGCTCAGCCTCACGGACGCCTCCGGCTCCGTCCGCGCCGAGTCGAACTTCATCGGGCTCGCCAACTACGTCGACGTCCTGACCGACACCCAGCGGTTCTGGCCCGCGGTCGGGCGCACCGTCCTGTTCACCGGCGTCGTCCTGTTCTTCGAGATGCTGTTCGGGCTCGGCATCGCGCTGCTGCTGTGGCGTCCGTTCAAGGGCGAACGGCTCGTGCGCGTCGCGATCCTGCTGCCGCTGGTCGCCACGCCGGTCGCGGTCGGCATGATGTGGCGCCTGATCTTCGACCCGTCGATCGGTCCGGTGAACCGCCTCATCGGCGTGTTCGGCATCCCGCCGCAGCCCTGGCTGGCCGGCGAGTCCACCGCGTTGCCGACCACGATGTTCATGGACATCTGGCAGTGGACGCCGATGGTGACGCTGATCCTGCTGGCCGGCCTCACGTCGCTCTCGGACGAGCCGTTCGAGGCCGCCCGCGTCGACGGCGCCTCCCAGTGGCAGATCTTCCGCTACATCACCTTCCCCATGCTGAAGGCGACGTTCATCGTGGCGCTGCTGCTGCGCGGCATCGACGCCCTCAAGACGTTCGACATCCTGCTCGCAGCCAAGGGCAAGGGCGGCGGCTCGTTCAACGAGGTCGAGACGCTGAACCTCTACGGCTACGGCCTGTCGTTCGACTACAACGAGTACGGCACCAGCTCGACCGTGCTGATCCTGTTCTTCGTCATCATCGTCGGCAGCATCTTCGTGCTGACGCGCAAGCGTGAGGAGGCGGCGCGATGATCACCACCACCCGCTACAAGGTCTTCCGGGTCGTCGCGCTCGTGCTCATCGTCGCGGCCTTCATCGTGCCGATCGTCTGGATGGTCCTGGCCGCGTTCAAGACCAACGTCGACATCTACGACGCCAGCAAGACGCTGATCTTCACCCCGACGTTCGAGAACTTCGACAAGGTGTTCGGGCAGGCCAACTTCGGCCAGTACATCATCAACTCGGGCCTCATCGCGGTCGCGGCCACGGGCCTGTCGCTCGTGCTCGGCGTCCCGGCGGCGTTCGCGATGTCGCGGTTCGTGATGAACAAGTCCGCGCTGGTCGTGCTCATGGCCCGCGTCATCCCCGGCGTCTCGCTGCTGGTGCCCTGGTACTACCTGTTCAGCCAGCTGCGGCTGGTGGGCAGCTACTGGGTGCTGATCCTGTCGCACATGTTCGTGGCGCTGCCGCTCATCGTCTACATCATGATGGGCTTCTTCGACGGCCTACCGGTCGAGCTTGAGGAGTCCGGCCAGGTGGACGGCCTGACGCCGATCGGGTCGTTCTGGTACCTGATGCTGCCGCTGTCGACGCCCGGCATCGCGACCGCCGGCATCCTGTCGTTCATCTTCAGCTGGAACAACTTCATGTTCGCCCTCGTGCTGTCGGGATCGGCCACGAAGACGCTCCCCGTCGCCATCTACGACTTCATCGGCTACGCCTCGATCGACTGGGGCGCCCTGATGGCGGCCTCCACGATCGTCACCCTGCCGATCATGATCATGTCGTTGTTCGCCCAGAAGTACATCGTGTCCGGCCTCACCGCCGGCGCCACGAAGGGCTGAGATGGCGGAGCGCATCGAGCGGGTCGAGACCTTCCTGGTCGCGCCCCGCTGGCTCTTCGTCCGCATCGAGACCTCCGGCGGGCTCGTCGGGTGGGGCGAGGCGTCCTGCGAGGGCCGTTCGGAGACCGTCCGGACGGCCGTCGGCCAGCTCGCCGAGTACCTGATCGGCGCCGACCCCTTCCGCATCGAGGACCACTGGCAGGTCATGACGAAGGGGTCGTTCTACCGGCACGGGGTGATCCTCTCCAGCGCCGTGGCCGGCATCGACCAGGCGCTGTGGGACCTGCTCGGCAAGTCCGTCGGGCTGCCGGTCCACGTGCTGCTCGGCGGGCCGGTGCGCGACCGCGTCCGCGTCTACTGCTGGGTGGGGGGCGACGAGCCGGCCGAGGTCGCCGACCAGATCGCCGGTGTCGTCGAGGAGGGCATGACCGCCGTCAAGATGAACGCCTCCGGGCGCATGAAGCCGCTCGGCACGGCGGCGTCCCTCCAGGGCGTCGTCGACCGGGTCGCGGCCGCGCGCGAGGTGCTCGGCCCCGACCGCGACGTCGCCGTCGACCTGCACGGCCGGTTCACGCTCGCGACGGCCCGGCGGCTGGCGCCCCTGCTGGAGCCGCTGTCGCCGTTCTTCCTGGAGGAGCCGCTGATCCCCGAGAACAGCCACCTGATCGGGCAGATGGTGGCCTCGACGCCGCTGCCGATCTCGACCGGCGAACGGCTCTACAACCGGCAGGAGTTCCTGCCGGTGCTGCAGGCCGGCATCGCCGTGGCCCAGCCGGACCTCTCGCACGCCGGCGGCATCAGCGAGGTGCGGCGGATCGCCTCGCTGTGCGAGGTCTTCGACGTGGCGCTGGCCCCGCACTGCCCGCTGGGGCCGCTCGCGCTGGCGTCCAGCCTGCAGATCGGCTTCGCGGCGCCGAACCACCTCATCCAGGAGCAGAGCATCGGCATCCACTACAACGAGGGCGCCGAGGTGCTCGACTACGTGGTCGATCCCGAGCCGCTCCGGTTCGTGAACGGCCATGTCGAGCGGCTGACGGGCCCCGGCCTGGGCGTCGAGGTCGACGAGGCGGCGGTCCGGGCCGCCGACCGGAAGGGACACGCCTGGCGGAACCCCGTCTGGCGCCACGCCGACGGCTCGTTCGCGGAGTGGTGAGCATGCTCGACCTGCTGCGGGCCCAACGGGTCGTCGGGATCATCCGCGGCCAGGACACCGACGCCGCGATCGACACGGGCCGGGCGCTGTTCGCCGCGGGCATCGGCCTGGTGGAGGTGTCGCTGACCACCCCCCGGGGCCTGGACGCCATCGCCGCGCTCGCGGCCGACGCTCCCCCGCAGTGCCTGGTCGGGGCGGGGACGGTGCTCACCCCCGCGGACGTCGCCGCCGTCGCCGCCGCCGGAGCACGGTTCGTGGTCACCCCCGCGCTCACGGACGCCATCGCGGCGGCCGCGGCCGCGGGCCTGCCCGTCCTGGGTGGCGCCCTGACGCCCAGCGAGGTGCTGTCCGCGCTGCGCGAGGGGGCGGTGGCCGTCAAGCTGTTCCCGGCGTCCTCCGGGGGGCCGGCCTACCTCAAGGCGCTGCGCGACCCGTTCCCGCACGTCCCGTTCGTCCCGGTGGGGGGCGTCGACCTGGCCGTCGCCCGCGCGTACCTGCGGCTCGGCGCGATCGCGGTCGGCGTCGGCGGCCCCCTGGTGGGCGATGCGGCGTCCGGGGGAGACCTCGGCGCGCTGACCGAGCGGGCCGCGGGCTTCGCGGCCCTGGCGAAGGAGTTCGCATGAACACCGACCTGCTGACCGTCGGCGAGGCCCTGGTCTCGTTCCGCACGGACGCCGTGGCGCCCGGCTGGACGGCGTCCGCCCATGTCGCCGGCGCCGAGGCCAACGTGGCGATCGGGCTGGCCCGGCTGGGGCACTCGGCCCGCTGGGTCGGCCGGGTCAGCGCGGACGCCCTCGGCGACTGGGTGCTGGCGACCCTCACCCACGAGGGCGTCGACGTGTCGTTCGCCCACCGGGACGCCGAGCGGCCGGCCGGCGCCATGGTGCTGGAGGTTCCGGCCGACCACGCCCGGCGCGTGACGTACCTGCGTCGTGGTTCGGCGGGGTCGGCGCTGACGGCCGAGGACGTGCTGCCGGCCCTGGCCGGCGCGCGGCGGGTGCACCTGACCGGCGTCACCCTCGCGCTCGGCCCCGACCCGCGCGCCGCCTGCCGGGCGCTGGCCCGCGCGGCCGACGCCGAGGGCGTCCCGGTGTCGCTGGACGTCAACCACCGACCCGCCCTGTGGTCGGTGCAGGATGCCCGCGAGGCTGTGGCCGGGCTGCTCCCCCACGTGCAGACGGTCATCGCCTCGGACGAGGAACTCGCCCTCCTGGGCGCCGGCCCGGAGGACCGCGTCGTGGCCGACCTGCTGGCCGCCGGGGCGTCCGAGGTGGTGGTCAAGCGCGGAGCCCACGGGGCCGGCGTCTACTGGGCCGGCGGTTCGGCCGAACTGCCCGCCCTGCGGGTGCGGGTCGTCGACGTCATCGGCGCCGGGGACGCCCTGTCCGCCGGGTTCCTCTCGGGCCTGCTCGACGGGCTGGAGCGCCCGGACGCCCTGGCCCGCGGCATCGCCCTGGCCGGCGCGTGCGTGGCCGGCACCGGCGACTGGGAGGGCCTCCCCGACCGGGAGCGGCTCGCCGAACTGGTGGCGCAACTGCGGCGGTGACCTCCGCTTCGAGAGCCCTGGTAGCGCCTCCTCCCCAGCGCCGCCCAGCGGCACCGCACCCCCCGGAATCGATCCTCTAGAGTCGGGCCATGACGCAGCAGATCGAGGTCGTCGACAGCGCCGAACGCTCCCGCTACGAGGTGCTGGTGGAGGGCGACGTGGCCGGCCACCTCGGCCACCGGACGCCCCGGGAGGGCGTCGTCGAGTTCCCGCACACCGTGGTCGAGGACGCCTTCGCGGGCCGCGGGCTGGCAGCCCGGCTCGTCCGCCACGCGCTGGACGCCGCCCGGGCGGCGGGGCTCCAGGTCGTCCCGACCTGCCCCTACGTGCGCGCCTGGATCGGGAAGCACCCCGACTACGCCGACCTGGTGACCCCGGTCGTCGAGGTCGTCGACGGTCAGGCGGCCCAGGTTGGCACCCTCGGCGTCCGGCGGGTGCTGCCGCGGCGCGGGCGACGCCTGGTGGGGGCCTGGTGCTTCGCCGACCACCTGGGGCCCGCCGAGGTCGATCCCGACCGCAGCCCGGGCGTCGGCCCGCACCCCCACTGCGGGCTGGCCACCGTGACGTGGCTGCTGGAAGGCGAACTGCTGCACCGCGACTCGCTGGGCACCGAGCAGCCGATCCGGCCCGGGCAGCTCAACCTGATGACCGCGGGCCGCGGCGTCCAGCATGCCGAGGAGGGCACCGGCTACGCCGGGCCGTTCGAGGGCGTCCAGCTGTGGGTGGCGCAACCGGACGCCACGCGCTCCGGCCCCGCGGCGTTCGAGCATCACGCCGAGCTGCCGCGGCTCGACCTGGGGGCCGGCACCGGGACGGTGCTGCTGGGTGCGTTCGCCGACGCCGTGAGCCCGGCCCGACGCGACACCGAGCTGGTGGGCGTCGAACTGCGGCTGCACGGCACCGCGGACCTGCCGCTGCGGCCCGACTTCGAGTACGCCCTCGTCGGGCTGCGCGGCGCGGTCGAGCTGGACGGCGTCCACCTCGGGCCCGGGCAGCTGGCGTACCTGGGCGCCGGCGCCGACGAGCTCCGGGTGCGGGTGCCGGAGCGGGGCCGGGCGCTGCTGCTGGGCGGCGTCCCGTTCGCCGAGGAGGTGCTGATGTTCTGGAACTTCGTCGGCCGCGACCGCGCCGAGCTCGCCGAGGCGGCCCGCGCCTGGAACGCGGGCGACGACCGGTTCGGACGCCTCGGCTCGCCGCTGCCGCGGTTCGTCGCCCCGCCCGCGCCCTGGCCGGCCTGACGCTCAGCGCCGCCGCAGGGTGCCGAAGATCGACCGGGTGACCTGCGTCACCGCGGCGCGGGCCATCTGCCGCACCATGGTGTTCTTGCTGAGTTGCTCCAGCAGGCCGGGTTCCGGCTTCGGCGCCCGCGTGTGGCCGCGCGGCGGGGTCGGGGTGGACGCCCGCCGCTCGGCCTCCCACGCGGCGGCCTCGGCCTCGCGGGCGGCGGACTCGGCCCCCGCGGCGGCGCGTGCCGTCAGCAGTTCGTAGGCCGACTCGCGATCGATCGCTTGCCCGTACTTCGCGGTCATGGCCGACTGCGCGACCCCGCCGGCGAGCCACGCGGGGTTCATCGGTTCCATGGACGCCGAGGGCGCGAGCATGCGCGTCCAGGCCACCGGGGTCGGTGCGCCGTCCGGGTTCAGGACCGTCACGACGGCCTCCCCGATGCCCAGGCTGGTCAGCAGCTGGGCGAGGTCGTAGTCGGACTTCGGGTAGGTGTTGACGGTCTGCCGCAGCGCCTTGGCGTCGTTGGGGGTGTGGGCGCGCAGCTGGTGCTGGACGCGCGAGCCGAGCTGGGCGAGCACGCTGTCGGGCACGTCGGTGGGCTGCTGGGTGACGAAGAACACCCCGACGCCCTTCGACCGCACCAGCCGGACGGTCTGCTCGATCTGGTCGAGGAACTCCTTCGACGCGCCATCGAACAGCAGGTGCGCCTCGTCGAAGAAGAAGACGAGCTTGGGCTTGTCGAGGTCGCCGGCCTCGGGCAGGTCGGCGTAGAGGTCGGCGAGCAGCCACATGAGGAACGTCGAGAAGAGCTGCGGCCGGTCCTGCACGTTCGGCAGCTCCAGCATCGAGACGACGCCCTGCCCGTCGGGGGTGACGCGCAGCAGGTCGAAGGTGTCGAACTCGGGCTCGCCGAAGAACACGTCGGCCCCCTGCCCCTCCAGCGCCGAGATCTCGCGCAGGATCACCCCGGCCGTCGCCGACGACAGCCCGCCGATGGCCTTGAGTTCGCCCTTGCCCTCGTCGGAGGTGAGGAACATCAGGAGTTCGCGCAGGTCCTTGAGGTCGAGCAGCGGCAGGCCGGCGCGGTCGGCGTACGCGAACACCAGCCCCAGCGACGACTCCTGGGTGTCGTTGAGGCCGAGCACCTTGCTCAGCAGCAGCGGGCCGAACGACAACACGGTCGCGCGGAGCGGCACCCCGGTGCCCTGCCCGCCGAGCGCGTAGAACTCGGTCGGGCAGCCCGCCGGCGTCCAGTTCTGCCCGATGGCCTTGGTGCGGGCCAGCAGTTTCTCGGACGCCGTGCCCGGCAGCGCGATCCCGGACAGGTCGCCCTTGATGTCGGCGGCGAACACCGGGACGCCGGCGCGGCTGATCTGCTCGGCCATCAGTTGCAGGGTCTTGGTCTTGCCGGTGCCGGTGGCGCCCGCGACCAGGCCGTGTCGGTTCAGCATCGACAGGGCGAGGTTGATCGGCACCTCGGGTCGTGGTTCGCCGTCCACGACCAGGACGCCGAGTTGGATGGCCGGGGTGTCGAAGGTGTACCCGCGCTGGATCGTGTCGATGGACTCCTGGCTCTGCGTCATGGCGCCTAGCGTGGCACAGCAGCCACGGCGGCTGCAGCCGACGCCGCGGCGTCCGGGCGACGACTGGCGGCGAGCGGGTAGGCTGGTCGACGCTCGCGGGACGAAGGGTCGAGATGTCGCAACGGACGCTCTGGCTGGCGGTGAGGACGCCGCTGACCATGCTGCTGTTGCTCGCGTTCGTGATCGGCGTCGGCAGCTGGGCCTGGCGGCAGACGATCACCCCGATCCCGAAGCGGCCGCCGGATCCCTGCGTCGTGCAGAAGGTCGGCCCCGAGTTCACGGCGAAGAACGCCACCCTGCGGATCCTCAACGGCACGACCAGGTCCGGCCTGGCGAAGAACACCAAGCTGGTCTTCGGCGGCGCCGGCTTCTACGTGCTGAAGGTGGGCAACGCCGAGCCGACCGAGAAGACGTACATCGCCGGTGTCGCGGCCGACAGCCCGGAGGTGGTGCTCGTGCGGTCCTACTTCCCGGCGGACACCCCGTTCGTGGCCGACGCCGAGCAGTACCGCGATCACGCGGTCGACATCGTGCTGGGCGCGGACTTCACGGTCGACAAGCTGAGCAAGACGCCGAAGACGTCCGTTCCCCTCCCGGATGGAACGGCCTGCCTTCCCCCCTACCAGGCGATCGCGGACTGACGCCCCCGCCCGGGCGGCGGCGTCACCGGTCCAGCCAGGACGCCAACCGGCCGCTGGCGCTGACCCGCCGGAACCGCTCCTCCACCTTCTGCCGCTCGCGGGACGGCGTCACGATCAGCAGCTCGTCGCCGGCCCGGATGCGGGTGGCCCCGTCGACGGGCAGCGCGGCGCCCTCGCGGATGATGGTGGCGACCACGGTCAGGCGCGGCAGGCGCAGTTCCTGGAGGGTGACCCCGTTCAGGCGGGAGCCGACCGGCACGGTCACCTGCATGAAGTCGGCCTGGATCCGGTCGAGCGGGGCCGCCTCGACCCCGATGTCGATCGGGTCGTCGCCGGTGGTGACGCCGAACAGGCGGGCCGTCCACGGCAGCGAGGGCGCCTGCAGCAGCGTGAAGACCACGACGTAGACCAGCACCGCGTCGAACAGCGCGTCGGCCTCCGGCGCCCGGGCGGCCAGCGGCACGGTGGCCATGATGATCGGCACGGCGCCGCGGAGGCCCGCCCACGAGACGAAGAGTTGGGCCCGCCAGGGCATCCGGACCCAGGAGGCGCACAGGAACACCGACAGGGGACGGGCGACGAAGGTGACGAACGCGCCGATCAGCAGGCCCACCCCGATCGACTCGAGGGTCAGCCGCTGGGGCCGGGACAGCATGCCGAGCATGATGAACAGCCCGATCTGCGAGACCCAGCCGATGCCCTCGGCGAACGACCGGGTGGCGGCGCGGTGCGGCAGGTCGGAGTTGCCCAGGATGACCGCGCACACATACACCGCGGCGAACCCGGAGACGTGGACGAACACCCCGAGCCCGTAGGCCAGGACGACAATCCCCATCGCGCCGAGCGGATAGAGGCCGGACGCCGGCAGCGCGACCCCTTTGAGCAGCTTCGCCCCCAGCCAGCCGACCACCGCCCCCAGCGCCAGCCCCCCGACTAGTTCGAGCAGGATGATGCCGGCCACGGCCGCCGGCCCGCCCTCGGGCAGGCGGCCGAGGGACCACTCGGTGGCGACGCCGACCAGCAGCACGATGGGGGCGTCGTTGAGGCCCGACTCGCCCTCCAGGGTCGCTCGGATCTGCGCGGGCAGCGGCACGGTCCGGAGCACCGAGAACACGGCCGCCGAGTCGGTGGGGGCGATGACGGCCCCCATCAGGACGGCGGCCGGCAGCGGGAAGTGCAGCACGAGGTGACAGAACGCCGCCACGGCGGCCACCGACGCGATGACGCCCACGGTCGCCAGCAGGGCGGCCACCGTGAGGGCTTGCCTGATGTCCGCCCACCGGGTGGTGAAGCCGCCCTCCCCCAGGATGAAGACCAGTGCCGCGAAGCCCAGCGCGTGGGCGAGTTCGGCGTCGTCCATCCGGTAGCCGAGGAGTTCCAGCCCCATGCCCACCGCGAGGAAGATCAGCAGCGAGGGCAGGCCGATCCAGGCCCCCATCCGCGCAGCCAGCACGGCGATCAGCAGCACCCCGGAGCCGATGAACAACAGCATGTCCAGGCTCATCGGCTCCCCCTCGTCGGTCGAGAACAGCCTAAGTCACCCGGGCGACACCCGAGGCGCCGCCCTGCCGCCCGAACCCCACGCCAGGAGCGCCGCGCCGCCCAACACCAGCACGACCGCCACCCCCGCCGCCGGACGCCCCGGGTGCAGCAGCAGCCCCCACTGCCAGGCGGACGCCGTCCCGCCGATCAGCAGCGCGTAGCCGGCCACGACCGGCAGCAGCCGCGGCTGGTCGCCCGCCGGTGGGGTGAGCCGCCGGCCCGCCCGCGCCAGCGGCGGGACGAGGGCGGCCAGCACGGCCAGCGACGCCGCGGCGATCACGACCGGGTGCAGCAGCCACCCCGCGGCCGGCACCGACAGCGCGACCCAGGCCAGCAGCGCGGACGCCGCGACGATCGCCGTGGTCTCCCACAGGTAGACGGCCATCAGCGCGGCGCCGAGCCAGCTCAGCGCCCGCTCGGCCGCCGGCGACAGGGTGCGCAGGACGCCGGCGCGCTCCAGCATCCCCAGCAGGCCGGTCTGGGCGAGGGCCAGCAGCGCCAGCGCCACCGTCGGCGGGTAGTAGCTGACGATCGCCGACCCCGGGTAGCCCAACAGGGCGATCAGCGCCCAGACGCCGGTCGCGCCGCCGGCCAGGGCGGCCGCCGGCACCCACCCCGGCCCCCGCGTGAAGCCGCCGCGCTGATAGCCGACCCCCAACTGGTGGCACAGCGGCCAGACGAGCAGCCAGTTGAGGTAGCGCACGTCCGCGCTTCCGCTGGTGAACGACCAGGCGTCGACCGCCGCCGCCCCCAGCCCCAGGACGCCCGCCGGAAGCCAGCCGGACCGGTCGTGCAGCCGGACGGAGAGCGGGGCCAGCAGCACGAGCAGCAGGTACACGGTCAGGAACCACAGGAAGGCGCTGTAGTCGCGACTGAGGAGCGTCAGCAGCGTCGGCCAGTCCGCCGCCCCCGCCGCGGGGTAGGGCGTGACCGGCGGCGACCCCGGCAGCCAGGCCAGGGCCGTGGCGACTCCGCCCACCACCAGGACGAACAGCGTCAGCGGGCCGCCGACGCGGCGTCCGCGGGCGGCCAGGAACCCGGCGACCCCGGACGGGCGGGACCGGGCGGCGTCCAGCGACTGGGCGTCCGCGTACCCGCCGGCCACGAAGAACAGCGGCAGCAGCATCAGCACCCAGGTGGCCGGCCACCACACCGGGGCGGGCTGCCAGCGCTCCAACCAGAGGCGGCCGTCGGCCACCCCGACGCGGAAGAACGCGGCGTGGTAGCCGACCACCATGAGCACGGCCGCGACGCGGGCCGCGTCGATCAGGTGGTTGCGGCCCCGCAGCGCCGGCACGAGCGGCCGACGGCTAGCCGGCGTCGGCCTCGGTGCGCACCGCGTGCCCGCCGAACTGGTTCCGCATCGCGGCGACCATCTTCATCGCCGGCGAGTCCTCCTGCTGCGACACGAAGCGCGCGAACAGGGCGGCCGTGATCGTCGGGACGGCGACGCCGTAGTCGACGGCCGCGTTCACGGTCCAGCGACCCTCGCCTGAGTCGGCGGCGTAGCCCTCGATCTTGTCGAGGTGTTCGTCCTCCTCCATGGCCTGAACCATGAGGTCGAGCAGCCAGCTGCGGATCACGGTGCCCTCGCGCCAGGAGCGGAAGATCTCCTTGACGTGGGTGACCTCCTTGGCGGCCTCCAGCAGTTCCCAGCCTTCGGCGTAGGCCTGCATGAGGCCGTACTCGATGCCGTTGTGCACCATCTTGGCGAAGTGCCCCGCGCCGTGGCCGCCCGCGTGGACGAACCCGAACGCGCCCTCGGGCTTGAGGGCGTCGAAGATCGGCTGGCAGGTGGCGATGTCGGCGTCGTCACCGCCGACCATCAGCGCGTACCCGTTCTGCAGGCCCCAGACGCCGCCGGAGGTGCCCACGTCGACGAAGTGCAGACCGGCCTTGGCCAGCTGCTCGGCATGGATCTCGTCCCAGGTCCACTTGGAGTTGCCGCCGTCGATGACGATGTCGCCGGGCGACAGCATCGGGGTCAGCTCCTCGATCGTCGCGTTCACCACGTCGATCGGCAGCATCAGCCACACCACGCGCGGGCTCTCGGTGAGCTGCCCGACGAGCTCGGCCAGGCTGCCGACGTCGCTCACCTCGGGGTTGCGGTCGTAGCCGACGACCTCGTGGCCGCCGTTGCGGATCCGCTGCCGCATGTTGTTGCCCATCTTGCCCAGGCCGACCATTCCGATGCGCATGCCGCACTCCTTCGTCCAGTTCGCCGGAAAACCCTGCCGTCACCCTAGTCGGGCACCCGGTCACCCCGCGTCGGATTGTCGGGGCAGGCGGACGGTCAGGGCGCCGGGGTCGACCCGGGCCCGGAGCCGACGCCGCGGGCCGACGACGTCGCCGTCGATCTGGGCCGCCACCGCCCGGTCGGTCTCGACGGTGAACCGCTGCCCGACGTGCCGCCGCAGGCCCGCGTGGCCACGATGCCGCCGGGTCAGGACGTCGAACAGGACCGCCACCCAACCGAGGACGCCGCGGGGAGCGGCCACCACGACGTCGAGGCGGCCGTCGTCGACGGCGGCGTCCGGCAGCAGCGCCACCCCGCCGGTCAACTCCCCGCAGTTGCCGACGACGACCGTGCGGGTGTGCCGCAGCCGGGGGCGGGCGCCGCCGCCGGTCAGCCGCGCCCGGAAGCCGGGCTTCGCCAGGGCCCGGACGCCGGACAGCACGTACGCGGCGTGCCCCAGCGCCTTCTTCACCGACTCGTCGGCGTCCACCGTCTCGGCGTCGAGCCCCATGCCGGTCATGACGAGGAACACCTCCTCGGGGTCGTCGTCGAAGGCCACCCGGCCCACGTCGATGCGGTGGTCGACCCCGGTGATCGCGATCCGCAGTGCCTCGTCGAGGTCGTCGATCGGCAGCCGCAGGTTGCGCGCCAGCAGGTTGCCGGTGCCGCCGGGCAGCAGGCCGAGCGGCACGTCGCCGCCCACCAGGGCGGCGGCCACCGCCCGCACCGTGCCGTCGCCGCCCAACGGGCAGACGAGCGTCGCGCCGTCGGCCAGCGCCTGCCGGGCCTGGCCGGTGCCCGGGTCCTCGGCGGTGGTCTCGTACCAGCGGGCGTCCGGCCAAGCGCACTCGGCGCAGACCCGCGCGACCTGCTCCCGCACCGGGGTGAGGTCGTCGAACTTGGTCGGGTTCACCACGACGGCCAGCTGCGACATGACGCCAGCCTAGAAGCCCGGTCAGACCGTCGCCTGCGCCGGTGCGCTGTGGAACAGTGTCCAGCAACCGGGAGAGGGGCGGACATGACACACGGACGCAGCGAGATCGAGGGGCTCACCGTCCAGCGGCAGGACGGCGGCCCGACCCTCGTCACCACCTCGGCCCCCCTGATCCAGGCCGACGGGCTCTGGTTCAAGGACGCCGCCCGCGCCGGGGTGCTGCTGCCCTACTGCGACTGGCGGTTGGACGCCGACGCGCGCGCCCGCGACCTGGCCGCCCGGCTGAGCGTCGAGGAGCTCGCCGGGCTCATGCTCTACTCGCCGCACCAGATGGTGCCGTCGCTGCCCGGCGAACCGTTCGAGTCGACGTACGGCGGCCGGCCCTTCCCCGAGGCCGGCTGCCCGGCCTGGGAGCTCACCGACCAGCAGCGCCGGATGCTGGAGGTCGACCACATCCGGCACGTGCTGGTCCTCAAGCTGGCCGATCCGGAGACGGCCGCCCGCTGGAACAACGCCCTGCAGGCCCTCGCCGAGTCGCTGCCGTGGGGCGTCCCGATCAACACCTCCTCCGACCCGCGGCACGGGGCCGCCGGCGGGGCCGAGTTCAAGAGCGGCGCCCGCGGGGTGTCCCGCTGGCCCGAGGGTTTGGGGATGGCCGCCCTGTTCTCCCCGGAGGCCTGCCGGGAGTTCGCGGCGATCGCCGCCCGCGAGTACCGGGCGCTGGGCATCACGACCGCCCTGGGCCCCCAGATCGACCTGGGCACCGAGCCGCGGTGGATGCGGCTCGAGGACACCTGGGGCGCGCACCCCGGCCTGGTCACCGACTACGCCCGCGCCTACTGCGACGGCCTGCAGACCTCGGACTCCCCCGACGGCTGGGGCGCCGACAGCGTCGCCGCGATGGTCAAGCACTGGCCCGGCGGCGGCACCGGCGAGGGCGGCCGGGACGCCCACTACGCGTTCGGCGCCTACGCCGTCTACCCCGGCGGCAACGCACCGACCCACCTGCGACCGTTCACGGAGGGGGCGTTCGCCCTGCCCGGCCCGACCGGCGCCGCGGCCGCGGTCATGCCGTACTACACGGTCTCGACGGCCTACCCGCAGCCGGAGACCGGCGGCGTCGGCAACTCCTACAACCGGTATCTGATCGCCGACCTGCTGCGCGGCGAGCACGGCTACGACGGCGTGATCTGCACCGACTGGGGCATCACCGGCGACCCCGCTCCGACGATGGACTCCTTCGGCAGCCGCTGCTTCGGCGTCGCGCACCTGTCGGTCGCGCAGCGGCACCTGCTGGCCATCGACAACGGCGTCGACCAGTTCGGCGGCAACTCCGAGATGGCGCCGGTGCTCGAGGCCTTCCGGCTGGCCGCCGAGCGGGACGGCGAGGCGGCCGCGCGGGCGCGGTTCGAGCGGTCGGCCGTGCGGCTGCTGCGGACGTTCTTCCGCTGCGGGCTGTTCGAGAACCCCTACCTGGTGCCCGGAGAGAGCGCGGCGCTCGTCGGCAACGACGCCCACGTGGCCGCGGGGTACGCCGCCCAACTGGGCTCCCTGGTGCTGCTGAAGAACCGCGGGGGCGCGCCGCTGGCGTCCGGGATGCGGATCTGGGTGCCCGAGTGCCACCGCACCGCCCGCAAGGGCTTCTTCCGCACCGACCTGCCCGCGGTCACCTTCGATCCGCTGGACGCCGACGCGCTCGCCGGCCGCCTGGAGCGCGTCGCCGACCCGGCGGACGCCGACGCGGCGGTCGTCTTCGTCGAGAGCCCGCTGGGCGACGGGTTCAGCTCCGCCGACCTGGACGCCGGCGGCACCGGCTACGTGCCGATCAGCCTGCAGTGGCGGCCCTACGTCGCGGACGCCGCCCGGCAGCCGAGCCTGGCGGGCGGGGACTTCCGGGAGGCGTCCGCCGATCGCAGCTACCGCGGCAAGACCGGCACCTGCGCCAACGAGTCCGACCTGGACGCCGTGCTGGCCGCCCGGGCGGCGTTGGGGACGCGGCCGGTGATCGTCGTGCTGCGGCTGCACAACCCGCCCGTGCTGAGCGAACTCGAACCGGCGGCCGACACGATCCTGGCCGACCTGGGCGTCGAGCAGCGGGCCGTGTGGGACGTGCTGCTGGGCGAGCACGAGCCGACCGGGTTGCTGCCGGTCGCGCTGCCCGCGTCGATGGCGGCCGTGGAGGCCCATTGCGAGGACGTGCCGTTCGACTACGCCGTGTACTCCGACGCCGCGGGCCACGCCTACGACTTCGGCTACGGCCTGAACTGGTCGGGCGTTATCGCCGACGAGCGGACGCGCCGCTACCGCCGCCCCTGAGCGGCGGGGGGTCAGGCGGCCAGCAGCAGCCCGACCAGCGGCATCGCCGCGATCGAGACCAGCACGCTGGTCGAGATCGCGAACGTCGACACGCCGACGTCGAGGCCGGCCTCGGCGGTGAACGCCGCCGACAGGCTGGCGATCGGGGCCGCGAGCACCATGATGATGACGGTCTTCTCCACGACGGGCAGGGGCAGCAGGAACCACACCACGAGCGCCAGGGCGATCACGACGGCGTAGCGGGTGACGAGGATGCGCCCGGCGGCGGCGTAGCGGCTGCGGTCCAGCACGATCTGCAACCCGATGCCGATCATCATCATGGCCAGGAAGGTGTTGGCGGCGCCGACGATCGAGGTGAACCCGATCACCGGGGCGGGGATCGTCAGGCCCGCCAGGCGCAGCGCGACCATGCCGACGTAGGAGACGAACACGGGCATGAGCACGGCCCTCAGCAGGGCCCGGCCCGTGTGCACGCTGCCCCGCCCGCGGGCCAGCAGCATGGCCGCCGTGTAGCCGAAGACGATGGACGCCAGCCCGTTGCCGATGTCGAACAGGCCGGCGAACAGGATGCCCTCCGGGCCGACGAACGTCGCCAGGTAGGGGATCGCGAACAGGCCGATGTTGAACGGCCCCACGTTGAGCACCGCCAGCGCCTGCGCCTGCCGGCCCTGCGATCGGGCGACCAGGAAACCGGCGGCCTGGCCGATGAACACCACCACGAAGCCGAGCCCGGTGACGTAGAGCATGCGCGGGGTGATCTCGACGGTGTTGAAGCTGGTGACGATCGCGGCCGGCAGGGTGATGTTGATCAGGATCTTGCCGAACAGCTTGACGGCCGTGTCGTCGACCCAGCCCCGCCGCTTGATCAGGTAGCCGACCACGATGATGAGCAGCAGCGCCGCGGCCTTCGTCGCCATCTCCATCGTCGTCACCCTCCTGCCCGCCGGACCGGACGATCCGGCACAGTACCCCGAGTGTCCCGCCAGGCCGAGCAGGAAGCCGCGATTCACGCTGCAGGCCGATCGAGAAGTTCCCCGCCTCTCAGTCAGACCCAACCGTGTTGGGTGGCAGCCATGGCGCGAATCGTCGCTTCCGGAGTTACCGGAACATTCGGAGCAAGGAACCCATTGACGATGAATGACGATCGTTCGAAATCCCCGTCGTAGTAGAATTCCCAACCGACCCACGCGGGCACCGGAACACCAGCCTCGACGAGGTTCTCTTTCAGCCACTCCATAACCCATTCATCGCCCTTGACGAAGGGCGTGTCGTTGAACACTCGGACGCGAATCCGCGTCGGGCCAGCCCCCTCTGTGTCAACCTTAGATAAGGCACCAGGAAGGTCCTGATCAGTGCCGTGAAGGGGGCGGGGAGGAGTGATCCCTGATGACGGCAGCACTGACGATGGCTCGGCAGGTGGGGCAAGCTGGGCCTACGGGAGAGGTTC
>JAAYTZ010000045.1 GCA_012517965.1 Propionibacterium sp.
CCTCGACCTCGCCACCCCCGGCGTCCTGGCCGCCCTCGTCCCGGACTGGCGCGCGCGGGCGTCCTACGTCTGTGGCCCGGAGGGGCTGGTGGCGGACGCCGAGCGGCTGTGGGCCGGGGCGCCCGGGCTGACGGTCGAACGGTTCACGCTGCCCCGCCGGGTGGCTCCGGACACGGCGGGGGGCCGGGTGACGTTCGCCCGGTCCGGCCGTCGGGTGGACGCCCCCGGCGCGCGCCCGCTGCTCGAGGTCGCCGAAGGCGCGGGGCTCACGCCGGCGTCCGGCTGCCGGATGGGCATCTGCCGCACCTGCCTGACCCGCCTCGACGACGGCCAGGTGCGCGACCTCGGAACGGGCCGCGTGCACGGCGAGCCCGGCGACCTCGTCCGCCTGTGCGTCTCGGCGGCCGCGGGCGACGTGCGGCTGGACGCCTGAGAGGAGACCCCCGTGACGATGACCACCACCACCGGACGCCCCCGTGCGGGCGCCCACCTGACCGAGCGCCAACTGGACGAGCTGGCCCGCGAGGTCGACGCGATCCGGGCCGAGGTGACCGGCCGACTCGGCGCGGCCGACGCCCGCTACATCCGCGACACCATCGCCCTGCAGCGCGGGCTGGAGGCCGCCGGCCGCGCCCTCCTGCTCGCCGGACGCCGCCCGGCCGCCTGGGTGGCCGGGGTGGGGATGCTGAGCGTGGCGAAGATCCTCGAGAACATGGAGATCGGCCACAACGTGATCCATGGCCAGTGGGACTGGCTGGCCGATCCCGACATCCACTCGACCACCTGGGAGTGGGACAACGTCGCCCCGGCCCGCGCCTGGAAGCACACCCACAACGACCTGCACCACACGTGGACCAACGTGGTCGGGCGCGACGACGACGTCGGCTACAACCTGCTCCGGGTCAGCGAGCAGCAGCCGTGGACGCCCCGCGCGCTGGCCAACGTGCCGTTGAACCTGCTGCTGGCCCCGTTCTTCGAGTGGGGCATCGCGATCTACGGCCTCGAACTGGTCGAGTACCGCGAGGGTCGCAAGCCGCGGGCGGCCTTCCGGCGCGACCTGGCCGAGTTCGCCCGCAAGGCGGCCTGGCAGGTGCTCAAGGACTACGGCGCGACCCCGCTGCTGGCGCAGCTGGTGTCGCGCTCGGGGCTGGCGGCCCTGACCGGCACCCTGGCCGCGAATCTCGTGCGCAACCTGTGGACCCACGCGGTGATCTTCTGCGGTCATTTCCCCGACGGCATCGAGACGTTCCCGGAGGAGGCCGTCGAGGGCGAGTCGCGTGGCCAGTGGTGCGTGCGGCAGCTCACGGGCTCGGGGAACATCGACGGCGGGCCGCTGCTGCACGTCCTGACCGGGCACCTGAGCTTCCAGATCGAGCACCACCTGTTCCCCGACCTGCCCTCGAACCACTACCCCGAGGTCGCGCCCCGGGTGCGGGCGCTGTGCGCGCGGTACGGACTGCCGTACACCTCCGGGCCCCTGCCGCGGCAGGTCTGGCAGACGTGGCGGTCGATCGGCCGGCTGAGTCTGCCCGATGCCGCGGTCGCCCGGCTGCGGGCGGCGGCCGGACGCCGACGCGCGGCCCGCACGCGCCGCGCCTCCGTGACGGACAGACAATCGGGGAGTTAGCCGAGACGCTCGCCGTTTTACGGTCAACTCCGGCCAGATTCTCAACTCCCGCCCCCGGCGAGGCCTCACCCACCTAGAATCGGGCAGGACCCGACGCGCTTCAGGAGAAGGCGGTAAACGCGCATGACCACGGAAATCAAGAAGGTAAACCGGATCGCCGTCCGGTTCTCGGGTGATTCCGGCGACGGCATGCAGCTGACCGGTGAGCGGTTCACCGCGGACACGGCACTGCACGGCAACGACCTGGCCACCCTTCCGAACTACCCCTCCGAGATCCGGGCCCCGCAGGGCACCGTGCTCGGGGTCAGCAACTTCCAGCTTCAGTTCGGCGACCACGACATCTTCACGCCGGGCGACAACCCCGACGTCCTCGTGGCCATGAACCCGGCCGCGCTGAAGGCGAACGGCAAGGAGGTGCGTCCCGGCGGGCACATCATCGTCGACATCGACACCTTCAACCCGCGCGCCCTCGAGAAGCTGGGCTGGAAGCAGGACCCGCTGGAGGACGGCACCTTCGGCGACTACCACATCCACCGCGTGCCGCTGACCTCGATGACCCTGAACGCGCTCGCCGAGTTCGACATGTCCAAGAAGGACAAGGAGCGCTCGAAGAACATGTTCGCGCTCGGGCTGCTCTCCTGGATGTTCAGCCACTCCCTGGACGGGACGCGCACCTTCCTCAAGACCAAGTTCGCGAAGAAGCCGACCGTCATGC
This sequence comes from Propionibacterium sp., assembly GCA_012517965.1. Classification (GTDB taxonomy): domain Bacteria; phylum Actinomycetota; class Actinomycetes; order Propionibacteriales; family Propionibacteriaceae; genus Propioniciclava. The sequence goes on from JAAYTZ010000045.1 coordinate 2,343, forward strand.
AGGCCAACCTGGCCGCGCTGGAGGCCGGCTGGACGTACGGCGAGAACACCGAGATCTTCGGCGTCCGGTACGAGGTGGCGAAGGCGCCGATGGCGCCCGGTGTCTACCGGAACATCACCGGCAACACCGCCACCGCGTACGGCCTGGTCGTGGCCGCCCACAAGGCCGGCCTCCAGCTCGTGCTCGGCTCGTACCCGATCACCCCGGCGACCGACATCCTGCACACGCTGTCGGCGCTGAAGCGGTACAACGTCATGACCCTGCAGATGGAGGACGAGATCGCCGGCATCGGCGCGGCGGTGGGGGCGTCCTTCGCCGGCAAGCTGGGGGTGACGACCACGTCGGGGCCCGGCATGTGCCTCAAGAGCGAGTTCATGGGCCTGGCCGTCATGACCGAGATCCCGTTGGTGATCGTCGACGTCCAGCGCGGCGGCCCGTCGACCGGCCTGCCGACCAAGACCGAGCAGGCCGACCTGCTGCAGGCACTGTACGGGCGCCACGGCGAGTCGCCCCTCGGGGTGATCGCCGCCCAGTCGCCGGCCGACTGCCTCATGGCCGCCTACGAGGCCTGCGCGATGGCGATCAAGTACCGCCACCCGGTGATCCTGCTGACCGACGGCTACCTGGGCAACGGTTCCGAGCCGCTGCTGGTCCCGACCATGGACGACTTCCCGGCCATCGCGCCGAACTTCGCGACCAAGCCGAACGCGGTCAACGCCAAGGGCGAGCCGGCCTTCCACCCGTATCGCCGCGACCCCGAGACCCTGGCCCGCCCGTGGGCCATCCCCGGCACGCCCGGCCTGCAGCACCGCCTCGGCGGGCTCGAGAAGCTGGACGGCGCCGGCAGCATCTCCCACGACCCGGCCAACCACGACCGCATGACGCGGCTGCGCGCCGAGAAGGTCAAGCGGATGGTGAACGACGTGCCCGACCTCGAGGTCATCGACCCCGACGGGGACGCCGACCTGCTGATCCTCGGCTGGGGCTCCTCCTACGGTCCCGTCACCGCCGCCTGCCGCAACCTGCGCCAGCAGGGCGTCAAGGTCGCCCAGGCGCACCTGCGCTGGATCAACCCGCTGCCGCGGAACACCGGCGAGGTGCTGCGCGCCTACAAGCGCGTGGTCGTGCCCGAGATGAACCTCGGCCAGCTGTCCAAGGTGCTGCGGGCCGAGTTCCTGGTGGACATCGTGTCGGTGACGTCCGTGCGGGGCCTGCCCTTCGCGGTGCCGGAGATCATGCACCTCATCAATGCCCACGTCGACGAACTCAACCTCGAGCACGAGGTCAGCGAGGAGGACGAGAAGTGACCACCACCGAGTACAACGACCTCACCGAACTCACCGGGACGGCGTTCGTCCCGCGGGTCGCCAAGGACCGCATCCTGGCCCGCAAGGAGTTCGTCTCCGACCAGGAGGTGCGCTGGTGCCCCGGCTGCGGTGACTACGCCATCCTCGCCGCGTTCCAGTCGTTCCTGCCCGAACTCGGCATCGCGCCGGAGAACATCGTCGTGGTGTCCGGCATCGGCTGCTCGTCGCGCTTCCCGTACTACGTGGAGAGCTACGGCATGCACTCGATCCACGGGCGCGCCCCGTCGATCGCGACCGGCATCGCGACGGCCCGCGAGGACCTGTCGGTGTGGGTGATGACCGGCGACGGCGACGCGCTGGCCATCGGCGGCAACCACTTCATCCACGCGCTGCGCCGCAACGTGAACCTCAACATCGTGATGTTCAACAACGAGATCTACGGCCTGACCAAGGGGCAGTACTCCCCGACGTCGCCTGTCGGCACGGTGTCGAAGTCGACGCCGTTCGGCTCCGTCGACCACCCGTTCAACCCGATCCGGCTGGCCCTCGGCGCCGACGCCACGTTCGTGGCCCGCACGATGGCGTCCGACCGGCAGCACCTGACCGAGACGCTGCGCCGCGCGGCCCTGCACCGCGGCGGGTCGTTCGTCGAGGTGCTGCAGAACTGCGTGATCTTCAACGACGGCACGTTCGACGACCTGAAGTCCGAGGATCACCTGCTCCGCATGGAACCCGGCCAGCCGCTGATCTCGGGCGACCGGTGCATCGTGCGCGACCCGGTGCGCGGCCTCGTCGTGGTGCCGACGTCGGCGGTGGATCCGGCCACGATCGTCAAGCACGACCCCGCGCACGCCAACCCCGGCGTGGCGTTCGCGCTGGCGTCCATCGAAGGCGCCGACAGCCACGATCTGGTGCCGATCGGCATCTTCCGCGACATCGTCCAGCCGACGTACGACGACGCGGTGCGCGAGCAGATCCGCACCTTCTCCGAGGCGGCTGGCGGCGATCCGACGGACGCCGATCTCGCGGCGCTGCTGGCGGGGCGGAACACCTGGACGGTCGCCCCGTAGGCGATCAGTCCGACACCGTACGACGGGCCCGGCGCGGAGTGTGCGTCCGGGCCCGTCGGCTGCGCCGCCATGCCGCCGCCCAGAATCGCAGCGGGGACTGGCGGCTGAACAGCAGCAGGCCCGCGAAGATCGCGGCGGCGACGGCCGGCAGGACCAGCCGCGCGTAGTAGGCGGCCCAGGCCAGCGGGCCCCACGGCGTCCACTGCCCGGAGGCCGGGCCGACGAGCCGGCCCACCTGGACCGGGGGCTGCCAGTTGTAGGCCCCCCAGGCCACGCCGGCCAGCGTCCCGAACACGGCCAGCACGGACGGCCCGTACGCGGCGGTGCCGCCGCCCACCCGACGCATCGCCCAGGTGAAGAACGCGTGCGCGGCGACGATGGCGACGGCGCCGAACGCCACCACCCAGGGCGGCAGCAGTCGGCCGGTGTCGAACGCCCACTCGCTGTTGATCAACATGCGGCGCGGGATGGACAGCAGCCCCATCGTGGGGATGACCGCGAGGGCCCAAGCCGCGACGACGGCCACGTGGGCGAGCGCGGCGAGGAGCAGGTCGAGCAGCCGGACCGCCGCTCTGGGCCGTCCGGCGGAGGTCGCGGGCCCCGGAGGGGCTGAAGTCGTCACGGCGCCCATGCTAGCCGCCGCGGGTTCCGGGCCCCGCGGCGCCCCGCAGGGCCCGTGCCGCCGGCGCCGCAGTCTCCCGATTCCCCAGCGGCGTCCGGGCCACCGGACGAGAATGGGAGGGTGTTGGGCAGTCCGGACGAGTACGAGGGTCAGTCGTACTACGACAAGGTCGGCGGAGCGGAGACCTTCGCCAAGCTGATCAACACCTTTTTCCAGGGCGTCCGGTCGGATCCCGAGCTGTACGCCATGTACTCCCACGACATCGAGGGTGCGGAGGTCCGGCTGCGGCTGTTCTTCGAGCAGTACTGGGGCGGCCCGCTCACGTACTCGCAGACCCGCGGCGCGCCACGGCTGAAGATGCGGCACATGCCCTACAAGGTGACCCCCCGCATGCGCGACCGCTGGGTGCATCACATGCACCACGCGATCACCGAGATCGGCCTGGCTCCCGAGGAGGAGTTCTGGATGCGCGACTACATCGAGCGCGCGGCCGACTTCCTGATCAACGCCGACGACTGAGTCTGAGCTGCCGCTGTCGCGGTCGGCTCCCCTTCCCGCGATCGGCTCCCGCTACCGCGATCTGCTGCCCTTCCCGCGATCGGCTGCCGCTGCAACCGGAGCCGTTCACAGCAACCGGAGCGAACCGCACGCCCCCACCCGATCGGCTCCCCATCCCGCGATCTGCTGCCCTTCCCGCGATCCGCTGCCCTTCCCGCGATCTGCTGCCCTTCCCGCGATCCGCTGCCCTTCCCGCGATCCGCTCCCGCTACAACCGGAGCCGTTCACAGCAACCGGAGCGAGCCGCACGCCCCCACCCGATCGGCTCCCCCTCCCACGATCGGCTGCCCTTCCCGCGATCCGCTCCCGCTACAACCGGAGCCGTTCACAGCAACCGGAGCGAACCGCACGCCCCCACCCGATCGGCTCCCCCTCCCACGATCGGCTGCCGCTGCAACCGGAGCGAGTCGCACAACCCGCCCCAGAACCGCCCGGATCCACTCCCCCTACCGCGATCCGCTGCCGCTGCAACCGGAGCGAGTCGCACAACCCGGAGCGAATCGCTAGGCGCCCGCCGGCGTCGGGGTTTCGGACGCCGTCGGCGTCGGCGCGCTCGTGGCCGGCGCGTCCGGCACCGGGGCGGCGGGCTGCGCGGTGGCCGGGGCGTCCGTGGTCTCGGTGGCGCTCGGGGTCGGCGACGGGGACGGGCTGGGCGAACGTTGCGCGTTGAGCGCGGCGGTGTCGGTCCGGGCGGCGGTGCTGGTGGCCGCCGGCTTGGTCAGGCCCTCGACGGTCGTGGTGTAGCCGCCGTCGACGCTGCGGCCGGCGGCCGACTCCAGCGCGGTGACCAGCCCGAGGGTCGACCCGAAGGTCACCAGCGCGGTGGCCGCGGCTCCGGCGAGCGCGAGCCCCAGCGGCACCCGCCGCCGCTGCCGCGGCGCCGTCAGCTCGACCTCGGCGAGCACGTCGCGCGGCGCGTCGGCGTCCGGAGCGACGGCCCCGGAGCGGTCGGCCGACGGGCGGCGTCGAGCGGCCACGAGCTTGAGGCCCGCGTGCGTGCGCTGGAGACCGAAGGTGAGGAACGGCGAGATCAGCCCGAACACCAGCGACGTGAAGGCGGCGCCGATCAGCGTCCCCTGGACGCCGAGACGCGACGCGAGCACGGCGACGATCACCGAGGTGACGGTGCCGGCGAGCAGGGCGGGCACCTTGATCTCGAGCTTGGCGGTCGGCTCGGCAGCGGTGGACTCCGGAGTGGGCACAGTTTTAGCAGGCATGACTAAATAAGTATCCGCGATGCCCGCCCAGCGCACGAATCGGGCGATGGCACGCCGACACGCTCGGGAGGCAGCCGATGCGCTCCGGGTAGCCCGATGCGCTCCGGTTGCAGCGTCAGCGGGAAGCGGTAGTGGGAGCCGATCGCAAGGGGGCGCGATGCGCTCCGGGTCGCCCGATGCACTCCGGTTGCAGCGGCAGCGGAAAGCGGGAACGGCAGCCGATCGCAAGGGGGCGCGGTTCGCTCCGGGTCGCCCGATGCACTCCGGTTGCAGCGGCAGCGGAAAGCGGTAGTGGGAGCCGATCGCAAGGGGGCGCGATGCGCTCCGGGTCGCCCGATGCACTCCGGTTGCAGCGGCAGCGGAAAGCGGGAACGGCAGCCGATCGCGTCACCGAGACCCACAGCACCGCTCCGATCCACCCCGGCCGCCCCCACCCCCCGCCCGCGACCCCCGGGCTCAACCAATGGCCCTCGACAGCCGGCGGCTGGCGCCCGGCCGGGACGGTGACCACACTGAGGGGCAACGACGAAAGGACCGACATGGAGCACCGCTACCTCGGCAACTCGGGTCTCAAGATCTCCGAGATCATCTACGGCAACTGGCTCACGCACGGGTCTCAGGTGGAGGACGACCTGGCCACCAAGTGCGTCCACGCCGCGCTCGAGGAGGGCATCACCACTTTCGACACCGCCGACGTCTACGCCAACACCGCGGCCGAGACGGTGCTGGGCAAGGCGCTCAAGGGCCAGCGCCGGGAGTCGCTGGAGATCCTGACCAAGGTCTACTGGCCCACCGGCCCCCAGGGGCCGAACGACTGCGGGCTGTCGCGCAAGCACATCATGGAGTCGATCAACGGCTCCCTGAAGCGGCTGCGCACCGACTACGTCGACGTCTACCAGGCCCACCGCTACGACACCGAGACGCCGCTGTGGGAGACGATGCTGGCGTTCGCCGACGTCGTCCACTCCGGCAAGGCGCTCTACATCGGGGTGTCCGAGTGGACGGCCGACCAGCTCCGCGAGGGCCACCGGCTCGCCACCGAGATGGGGATCCAACTCATCTCGAGCCAGCCGCAGTATTCAGCGCTGTGGCGCGTCATCGAGGCCGAGGTCATCCCCACCAGCCAGCAGCTCGGCGTGAGCCAGATCGTGTGGTCGCCGATGGCCCAGGGCGTCCTGACCGGCAAGTACCTGCCGGGACAGCCGGCGCCCAAGGGCTCGCGGGCCACCGACACCAAGGGCGGCGCCCAGATGATCAAGCGCTGGATGCGCGACGACCTCCTCGAGCGCGTGCAGGGACTGCGCCCGATCGCCGAGGACCTGGGCCTCACGATGGGCCAGCTCGCCATCGCCTGGGTGCTGCAGCACCCGAACGTGGCCGGCGCGATCGTCGGTGCGACTCGACCCGCCCAGATCAAGGAGAACGTCGGCGCCACCGGCGTCCGCATCCCCGCCGAGCTGATGCAGCGCATCGACGAGGTGCTCGGCGACGTCGTCGAACGGGACCCCCGCAAGACCTGGGAGAACGCCCCGCAGCAGCGGCCCTGCTGAGTTCGCAGTGAAGTGAAATTCCGGACGCCCCCTGCGCGGCCCAACCTGCCGCGCAGGGGTGCCGGACCGGGGGCTCCGTCGGGTTTACTGCGGGAATCTCTCGGGCACCGCCCGCGAACCTCGACGAGGAGTCCCATGCAGAATCCGCTTACCGCCCGCCGCCTGGCGACGCTCGCCGTCGCGGGCGCGCTGGCCCTGGCCGGGGCGGCGTCCGTGCCGGCCCAGGCCGCCAACCCGAACACCGGCGGCGCCACGAAGGCGACCGGCGTCGACAAGACCAGCGTGATCGTCCAGCTCAGCGGCGACCCGCTGGCCACGTCCACCCAGGTCGGCCGGGCCAAGGGTCGCGTCGACCTGGCCAACGGCAAGACCAAGAACGTGCAGGCCCAGCTCGCCCAGCAGCGCAACGCCTTCCGCACCTGGCTCAAGGCCAACGCCCCCCAGGCGAAGATCACCGGCGAGTACGACCTCGCCCTGAACGGCGTCGCCGTTCGGCTCAACGGCACCTCGGTCGACACCCTCAAGGCCGCCCCCGGCGTCACCGCCGTCGCCTTCCAGAACACCTACGTGCCGACCAGCGCCGATCCCGACCTGGCGCTCATCGACGCCCTCGAAGGCTGGGACGCCGCCGGCGCGAGCAACGCCGCGGGCGACCCGACCACCTGGGCCGGCTACGGCGTGAAGGTGGGCGTCATCGACACCGGCATCGACTACACCCACCCGTGCTTCGACGACGCCGGCTACCCGGACGTCAAGGAGCTCGGCGACACCCGCTTCACCAACGACAAGGTGATCGTGGCGCGGGTGTTCAACAACAAGCTGAACCAGAACAAGTTCACGGCCGAGGCGATCCAGGACCACGGCACCCACGTGGCCGGCACCATCGCCTGTAACCTGGAGACCCCCGCCAGCGTGGAGGGCGCCGACATCCCCTACGACCCGAGCGGGGTCGCCCCGGGCGCGCTGCTGGGCAGCTACGTCGTCTTCCCCGGCGACGTCGAGAGCGCCCGCACCGAGGACATCGCCAACGCGATGGAGGCCGCGTTCAAGGACGGCATGGACGTCATCAACCTGAGCCTCGGCGGCGACGCCCACGGCAACCAGGACCTGGGCACCGTCATGATCGACAACCTCGACCGGGCCGGCGTCGTCATGGCCGTCTCGGCCGGCAACGAGGGTCCGTCCTACCTGACGACCGGCTCCCCCGGCTCGGCCGAGCGCGCGCTCACGGCCGGGGCGTCCAGCGTCGGTCACATCGTCGGCGTGCCGATCTCATCGGGCGGCAGCCAGGTGGCCGTGGCCGCCATCGGCGACTTCCCGGTGCCGGCGGAGGACCTGACGGCCCCGCTGGGCGTCGTGACGAACGCCGACGACACCCTGTCGCAGGCCTGCACCCCCCTGGCGGCCGGCAGCCTGGCCGGCAAGATCGCCCTGATCTCCCGCGGTAGCTGCACCTTCGGCACCAAGGTGTTCAACGCCGAGGCCGCCGGCGCGGTGGGCGTCATCATCGTGAACAACGTCGCCGGCGACCCGATCGCCATGGCGACCGACGCCGCGTTCCCGACCACGATCCCGGCCGTCCAGGTCGCCGCCTCCGAGCGAGCCGAGCTGATGACCCTGAACGGGAACAGCGTCACGATCGGCGCCGACCGCGCCTACGAGTACACCGGCAACAAGAACCTGCTGGAGAGCTTCTCCTCGGTCGGCCCGGTCGACGTCAGCTACCGCATCAAGCCCGACGTGGTGGCCCCCGGCGGCAACGTGCTGTCGGCCCTCCCGCAGGCCCAGTGCAGCCCCCTGCCCGCCGAGGGCTGCTGGGGCCTGATGTCCGGCACCTCGATGGCCGCCCCGCACCTGGCCGGCATGGCCGCGGTCGTCCGCGCCGCCCACCCCGGCTGGGACGCCTGGCAGGTCCGCTCGGCGATCGTCAACACCGCCGAGCGCGAGGGCGTTCTCGCGCTGGCCAAGGACGGCACGACGTCCCCGGTGACCGACGTCCAGAAGGTGGGCTCCGGCCTGGCCGACCTGGACGCCGCCGTGAACGCCACGCTGGCGCTCAGCCGCACCAGCGTCTCGTTCGGCGCCGTCGCCAGCGGCTCCGGCAAGACCAGCGTCCAGACCGTCCAGGTCACCAACGTCGGCACGACCACGAAGACGATCGACCCAAGGATCGAGGGCGCCACCATCGCCGGCCTGTTCTCGGCGACGGCCGCCCAGACGACGCTCGCCCCCGGCGAGACGACGACGGTCACGGTCACCCTGGCCCTGCCGAAGTTCAAGGGCGCCGCGCAGGCCCAGGCACACCTGTACCTGGACGACGTCACCCACGCCGCCCTGTACGTGTACGCCAAGTAGCCCGACACCCGCAGGCCCCGTCCCGGTTCCGTCCGGGGCGGGGCCTCGTGGCGTCCGGGGCCCGTACGGTTGACCCATGCCGCTCCACCTGCAGCGCCAACGGGAGATCGTGGAGATCCTCACCCGCAACGGGTTCGGGGTCCTGGCGACGGCGTCCGGGCTGGCGAGCCGGTGGCCGAGCAGCCGCATCGTCCACGCCCTCACCCCGGTCGAGTACCGGATCGACCCGGCCCTGCGCTCCCCGACGATCGTCCGCCGCACCCTGGAGGAACTCGGGCCGACGTTCATCAAGCTGGGCCAGATCCTGTCCACGCGCGCCGACCTCGTCCCGCCCGCCTTCCAGGCCGAGCTGGCCAAGCTCCGCACCGCCGTCCCCCCCGAGGACTTCGCGAGCATCCGCGCCACCGTCGAGGCCGAGCTCGGCGCGCCGCTGGCCGAGATCTTCGCGACCTTCGAGGAGCGGCCGCTGGGCAGCGCGTCCATCGGGCAGACCCACGCCGCCACCTTCGTCGACGGGCGCGCGGTGGTCGTCAAGGTCATGCGCACCGGCGTCGAGGAGGCGCTGCGCACCGACATCGACATCCTCCGCGGCCTCGTCGGCCAGGTGCAGCGCCGCTGGGCGCAGGCCCGCACCCTCGACCTGCTGGGGTTCGTCGACGAGTTCGACCGGCAAATCGCCGGCGAACTCGACTACACCCGCGAGGGTCACAACGCCGAACGCATCGCCGCCAACTTCGCCCACCGGCCGGGCCTGCGGGTCCCCCACATCTACTGGGAGGCCTCCACCAGCCGGGTCCTCACCATGGAGCGCCTCGACGGCGTCGCCATCGACGACGTCGCCGCCCTGGACGCCGCCGGCATCGACCGGGTCGCCCTCGGCAAGCGGGCCGCCACGTTCATCCTCGACATGGTGCTCATCGACGGGTTCTTCCACGGCGACCCCCACCCGGGGAACCTGCTCGTCGCCCCCGACGGCGAGATCCAGCTCCTCGACTACGGCATGGTCGGCTCGCTGTCGGAGCACCACCGGCGGCAGCTCGTCACCCTGGTCGGCGCGTTCGCCGCCCGCGACGCCGAGAAGCTGTCGGACGCCGTCCTCGCGCTGGCCCCGCCGCTGGGCCGCGTCGACCGGCCCGCCCTGGACCGCGCGCTGGGGCACCTCATCGCCGAGTACTCCGACAAGCCGCTCGCCGAGGTCCCCGTGGTGCCCGTGTTCAACGAGCTGCTGGAGATCCTCCGCACCCAGCGCCTCAAGCCCCCGCCGGAGCTGTCGATGGTCGTCAAGATGCTGACGATGGTCGACGGGCTCGGCCGGGTCCTGGACCCGGGCTTCGACATGATGGGCCTGCTGCGCCCCTACGGCGTGAAGCTGCTGCGGCAGCGCCTCGAACCGGACGCCGTCCTGCGGACCCTGCTGTCGCTCGCCTCCGAGGGTTCGGCGCTGGGCGCCGAATTCCCCGAGCAGGTCCGCCGACTGCTGCGCCGCTACGAGACCGAGGGCGTCCACATCGGCGTCGACGATCGCTCGCTCGCGCCCGCGATCCAGCACCTGGACGCCCTCGGCGACCGCCTGGTCGCGGGCATGCTGCTGGCGTCGCTGATCAACGCCGTCGGCGCCCTCGGCGCCACCGACCGGAACTGGCTCTCCCGGGCCCGGGGGCCGCTGCTGGCGGCTGGGGCTACGGCCGCCCTCGGCCTGGGCGGCTTCCTGCTCGACTCGCTGCGCCGCCGGCGCTGACGGACGCCGCGGCGCACCACGCCGCGAACGCCACCAGCAGCGCGTTGCGGGCGGTGAGGACGTACGCCGGCGCCGCCTCGCCGGCGAGCAGTTCGTCGTAGAGCACCGGGTAGACCAGCGCCGTGAGCCCCACCAGGGCGGCCACGCCGGCGAACGTGACCGTCGCCCGGGCCGCACGGGCGGCGTCCGCGGGGCCGGGTGCCCGCCACGCCTCACCGAGCAGCACCGCCGCGGGGGCGGCGAGCCACAGCACGTACTGCGGGCTCAGCGCCCTCGAGGTCGCCATGAAGGCGGCGATCGCGAACAGCGCGAGGTACGCGGCGGCGTCCGGCGGCGAGCCGGCCCGGAACCAGACCACGAGCAGGACGGCGTACAGGACCGCCGCGGCGACCGCCGCCCCGGACGTCGCCGCCAGCAGGGCGTCCGTGCCGGGGCCGGCGATCTCGTAGGCGTTGAACGGGCTCCAGAACACCTCGAACGCAGGGTCGCCGAGCCGCTCCAGCATCGGCCCCGTGGCGGCCACGGCCTCGATCTGCAGGCCGCGGTCGCGCTGGTGCACCAGCGGGGACCAGAGGCGTCCCCAGCCGGCGGCGGCGATGCTGACCAGGGCGAAGACGCCGCCGGTCGCCGCGACCGCCACGGCCGCCGGACGCCGCGTGGCCCGATCACCCAGCACCGGCGGGGCCAGCAGGATCGGCCAGGCCTTCACCGCCGTGCCGGCCGCGACCAGGACGCCGGCCGCCGGCGCGCGGGCCTGCAGGACCAACAGCACCGCGGCCCCCGCGAGCGCCGCCGGGACGACGTCGAACCGGAGCAGCGCCAACGGGCCCGCGAGGGTCTCCAGCAGGATCCAGGCGACGACGCCGATCGCGCTCGTCCGGGCGGCGAGCAGCAGCACGAAGGCGGCGTCCACCGCCGTCACCAGCACCAGGAAACCGAGCCGGTACGACGCGTGATCCTGGGCCCCCAGCCACCAGGGCAGCATCAGCAACGCCGCCGCCGGGGTCGGGTACTCGGGCGCGAGGACGGCGAGCCCGCCGCCGGACGCCGCCCGGCGGCACTGCAGGAAGAAGTAGTAGGTGTCGGAGTACTCGTCGGGCCGCCACACATGGGCGTCGAGGGCGGCCCACTTGGCCACCGCCCACACCAGCACCAGGCCGACGACCAGCGCTGCCCGGCGTCCGGAGCCCCGTGTGCCCTGCATCGTTCCCCTCGTCCCGGGACCGGCCTGCGACACCGTGTGGCAACAAGCAGCCACACGATGCCAGTTGTGCTCAGGCAGCCTAGTTTGTTGCCGAAAGCGGGCGGCAACTGAGCCGTCCGACCCCTTATCCAGGAGGAACTCAATGACGACGCAGTCCGCGCCGGCAGTTGAGCCGAAGACCGTCCGCCCCTTCGGGTGGCGGGACAAGATCGGCTACGCGGCAGGCGACCTCGCCAACGACATGACCTTCATGATCCAGGCGTTCTTCTTCACCGTCTACTTCACGAAGGTCATGGGCATCGACCCCGTCCACATCGGCTTGCTGCTGCTGGGGGCCCGAATCCTCGACGCGTTCACCGACATCGGCATGGGCCGCCTCGTCGACACCATGAAGCCCGCGAAGGACGGCAAGTTCAAGCCGTGGATCCGCCGCATCGCGATCCCGGTGGCCCTGTCCTCGGCGCTCATGTTCCAGAGCTGGTTGGCGGGCGCTGACTACGGTGTTCGTCTCGCCTGGATGATCGGGTTCTACTTCCTGTGGGGTTCGATCTTCTACACCGCCATCAACATCCCCTACGGCTCGATGGCGTCCGTCATCTCCGAGAAGGCCGAGGAGCGCGCCGAGCTGTCCGTGTGGCGCTCGACCGGCGCCCAGGTCGCCTTCCTCGCGGTGTCCACCTTCCTGCCCCTCGTGGTGTTCCAGGGCAAGAACGTCAGCGCCGTGGGCTTCGGCGTCTCCGCCGTCGTCATGGCCGTCCTCGCGATCTTCTTCTACGCGATCCTCTACTTCAACGTCGAGGAGCGCATCAAGGTCGTCCCGAAGGCCAAGGGCGAGGGCCTGCCCGCCGGCCAGCTGATCAAGTCGCTGGTGACCAACCGGGCCCTGCTGGCGATCGTGCTCGCCGCCCTGCTCCTGCTGCTCGGCAACCTGCTGAACGGCGCGGTGGCGTCCTTCGTGTGGCTCGACTTCTACGGCAACGGCCAGCTGCAGTCCGTCGCCAGCCTGATCTCGACGCTGCCGGCCTTCATCCTGATCCCGATCGCGGGCCGGCTGACGGCGCGCTTCGGCAAGACCGAGTTGGGCATCGTCGGCACGCTGATCTACGTCGGCACCATGCTCGCCCTCTTCCTGATCAAGCCGGCCAGCCCGTGGGTCTACATCGTGATGTTCGCGATCGCCAGCTTCGGCCTCGCGATCTTCAACTTCCTGATCTGGGCGTTCATCATCGACGTGATCGACTACCAGGAGGTCCGCACCGGTTCGCGTGACGACGCCACGGTGTACGCCGTGTACTCCTGGGCCCGCAAGCTCGGCCAGGCGGCCGCCGGCGGCCTGAGCGGCTTCGCCCTGGGCGCCATCGGCTACCAGAAGTCCACGGCCGGCCAGAACGTGACCCAGTCGCAGGCCACGCTGGACGGCATCTGGGCGCTGGCCACCCTCGCCCCGGCGCTGTTCGTCGCCGGCACGGCGCTGTCGCTGATCTTCATCTACCCGCTGAAGAAGAAGCAGGTCGCGGAGAACACCGCGATCCTGCAGGAGCGCCGCACCCTCCAGGCCTGAGCGGTCCCGAACACGGGCGGGGGCGGACCTTCGGGTCCGCCCCCGTCTTTCGTTGTGCCTGCGTCGCTGCGCACCGGCGCGGGCCATCGGCCGGCGCGCGGGCGTCCGGGCTCGGCCGGCGCCAGCCGCCCGCACTCCTGCGCGGCACCGCCGTCGGCCGGCAACGCAACAGGGGCGGACCGTGCCGGTCCGCCCCTGTTGCAGCTCGCTGGTCAGTAGCCGATGGACGCCAGGTACCGCCGGGAGTCGGCGATGCAGTCGAACGGGTCGCGGCCGTAGACCTCGTCCTGCTCGATGAAGAAGAACTCCGCCCCCGCGGCCTGGGCCGCCGGCAGCAGCTTCGGCCAGTTCATGTTCCCCGAGCCGACCTCGGCGAACTGGGCGATGTTGAGGAACCCCTGGAACCCGCCCACGAAGTCGCCGGCGGTGAACTTGTCGACGGTGTCCTGCGACAGCGGGACGACCCTGAAGTCCTTGACGTGGATCAGCTTGCAGACCCCCGTGTAGGCCTCGAGCATGTCGAGCGGGGCCATGCCGCCGCGCTGCACCCAGTGCAGGTCGACTTCAAAGTTCATCCCCGGCGCCACCCGGCGGACGATGTCGAAGATGCGCTCGTCGCCGAACTTCGCCAGGTCGACGTGGTGGTTGTGGTAGCAGAGGGTGACGCCCTCGGCGGCCAGCCGCGCGGCACCCTCCTGGCACTCCGCCGCCCACGCCTCGCAGGCCTCCTTGGACACCATCGCCGTGAACGGCATCATCCCGATGCGCGCGAACCGGCAGCCGAGCCGGTGGGCGTCCGCGACGATCTTGTCGAAGTGCTCCTCGAGGTTGTCGCCGGTCGCCACGGGGCCGGGCTTGAGCGCCACGGAGATCGCGCCGACCTCGATGCCGAGCTCCTTGGTGCCGCGTTCGAGGGCGGCCACGTTCTCCTCGGTCATCGGGATCTGCGACACCTCGACGGCGTGCAGGTCCATCTCGGCCAGGCGCTGCAGCACGGGCCACATGCCCTGCTCGGCGACCTGGTCCTTCAGCATCATCAGCTGGACACCCAGCACCGCCATCGTTCAGCTCCTCGTCTCGAACTTGCCCTCGGCGGCGATGCGCTCGTTGAGCAGCCTCAGGTAGGTGTCCTCGTCGAAGTTCTCGATCGACACCTCCTGTCCGGTCCAGCTCGACAGGTGGATCGCGTTGGCCAGCCGGACGCCGTGGATGCCGTCGGCGCCCGGGGCGAGCGGCGGGGCGTCCTCGAGGATCTGGGCGGCGAAGTTCTGCATGACGTCGCAGTGCTGCTGGCCCCACACCGAGCCGTAGTCCTTCGTCTCGGTCGACATCATCGTCGAGGTGTCGAGCTGGCCCATGAAGAGCTTGCCGACCTCCTCCATGCTCATGTTCTTGCTGAGCTCCTGCTCGGGCTGCGACAGCCGGGTGATCGTGACCGACTTGGAGTTGTCGACGACGACCTTGCCCTTGTCGCAGAGGATCTCGAGCCGGTCGGTCCCCATCATGTCGTGCGTGCAGGTGATGAAGGTGCCGGTCGCGCCGTCGGCGAACTCGACGGTCGCGTTCACCTCGTCCTCGACCGCGATGTCGCGGCGGAACCCGTACTGGCACTTCGCGAACACGCTCTTCGGGACGCCGCAGATCCACTGCCACAGGTCGAGCTGGTGGGGGGCCTGGTTGACCAGGACGCCGCCGCCTTCGCCGCCCCACGTGGCGCGCCACGCGGACTGGTTGTAGTAGCCCTGCGGCCGCCACCAGGTGGTGATGATCCAGGAGGTGTGGCGGAGCTTGCCGAGCTCACCGGAGGCCATCAGCTCCTTCAGGTCCTTGTACAGCGGGTTGGTGCGCTGGTTGAAGAACACGCCGAACTTCAACTCGGGCTTGGTGGCCGCGAAGTCGATGACCTCCTGCGCCTGCTTGGTGTAGACGCCGACCGGCTTCTCGAGCAGGGTGTGCATGCCGTGGTCGAGGGCGTAGATGCCCATCTCGGGGTGCAGGTAGTGCGGGACGGTGGTGACCACCGCGTCGACGTCGCCGGAGTTGATCATCTCCTTGTAGTCGGCGTAGAACGGCACGCCGAGCTGCTCGGCCCGCGCCTTCTTCTCGGGCAGGATGTCGCAGATCGCGCCGATCACCATGTTGGGCACCCGGCCTTCGGCCAGGAAGTTGGCGTACATGCCGCCCTCGGCCCCGAGACCGATGATGCCGAGGCGGACCTTCTTGTCACTCATGGGTGGTTGTCTCCTTCGTTGTGGTGGGCGGCCGCGCTCAGCGGCCCGAAACCTCGTAGGTGCGCTTCAGGATGCGCAGCGACTTCATGGCCTCGGCGGGGCTGATCCAGAACGGCTCGGGGTCGGCCAGCTTGGCGTAGAAGTCGCGGATGAGCAGCTCGTGCGACACGCCCCAGTAGGAGCGGCCCCCGGACGGCGCGGCACGCTCCTCGTAGCGGTCGACGCGCCCGTCGTTCCAGGCCACCGTGAGCCCGTTGCGGAGGGTCACGTAGGCGTTCTCGCAGTCGAGTTCGATCTCGACGGGGCGGTGCTGGGGCGCCGTCAGCGTCGCGTAGAACGAGGTCTGGAAGCCGCCGGCGTGCGTCAGCAGCATCTCCGCGGTGTCCTCGACCTCGCTGACGTCGCCGTACTTGTGGGTGGCGACGTAGCCGGCGATGTCGGTGACGTCGCCGAGCAGCCACTGCACGAGGTCCAGCGTGTGGATCGCCTGGTTGATCAGCAGCCCGCCGCCCGAGTGCTCCCAGGTGCCGCGCCACGGCTTGGCGCGGTAGTAGTCGGCGATGCGGGTCCAGACGACCGAGGCGTAGGCGCCCTTGATCGCCCCGAGGGTCCCCGAGTCGAGCAGGCGCCGCAGCTCCTGCGAGCTGACGTTGTAGCGGTTCTGGAAGCAGATGCCGATCTTGGGGCCGGACGCCGGCAGCGCGGCCGCCGCGTCCACGAGCCGCTGCCCCTCGGCCAGTGTCGCGGCGAGCGGCTTCTCCTGGATGACGTGGACGCCGCGGGCGAGCGCCGCCAGCGTCGGCTCGACGTGCTGGTCGTGGGGCGTCGCGACGTGGACGACGTCGGGACCGACGGCGTCCACCAGGTCGTCGACGGACGCGAACGCCGGGGCGCCGGTCTCGGCGGTGGCCGCGGCCCGGCGAGCGGGATCGGTGTCGACGACACCGACGAGGGTGGCGTCCTCGATGGCGTCGATGGCCTCCCGATGGATGACCGCGACGTCGCCCCAACCGACGACCGCGGCCCTCACTGCCATGTGATCCCCTGCTCCCGGAACAGCCCCGTCAGAGCCGTGTGGGCCTTGGTCCACAGCTCGGGCCCGCAGAGCCCGCCGAAGGCGTCGAAGTCGCCCAGGTGCGGTTCGAGGGAGAAGAAGCCCTCGTAGCCGTCCGCCCGCAGCGCGGCGATCAGCTCGCGGAACTGGCCGTCGCCCTCACCGGAGGGCAGCACCTTGTTCAGGCCGTCGACGACGACCGTCGCGGAGGCGTCCTTGCAATGGATGTAATCGGTGAAGGGCCGCACCAGCGGGTAGGCCTCGTCGACGGGCTTCACGCCGCACTGCACGTAGTTGGCCGGGTCGAAGATCGCCCGGTAGTGCGGCGAGTCGATCGTGGTCATGAGGTCGACGACGCGTTCGGGGATGTCGCCGAAGATGTCCTTCTCGTTCTCGTGCAGCATCGTCACGCCGCCGGCCTCGGCAAGGTCGACCATCGCGCGGGTGCGGGCCATGACCTCGTCGCGGAAGGGCGCCGGGTCCTCGCCCTCGGGCACGAAGAAGCTGAACATGCGGATGTAGGGGGCCCCGAAGAACTTCGCGACCTCGACGCCGTGGGCGGTGCGCGCCAGGTGCGCCTCGAAGGGGTCGGTGATCTGGATCTTGCCGATGTCGGAGCCGATCGAGCTGACGCGGATGCCGGCGGCGTCCAGCATGCCCTTGGCCCGGTCGAGCTGTTCGGGGGTGAGGTCCAGCACCTTGGTGCCCCAGGCGCTGCGGAACTCGACATGCTTGATGCCGAGCGTGTTCAGTAGTTCGATCTGCTCGCCGAGATCGCGGCCGATCTCGTCAGCGAAGCCGGTCAGGGTCCATGCCATGGTCGCTTGTTCTCCCTCGTCGTCGAGTGTCGCTCGCGCGGTCAGCCTGAACCGGAGGCCCCTCCGGTAAGCTGGTCTGTCCAAGCTAGCGGGCCGACCGCCGCACCAGGACGCGGTTTCCGTGAGTTGTCCGGGCCGCGTTGCGCCCGGCCGCGGGCGCCTCCCACCTGGACGGGCGCGGCCCCGGGGCCGGAATGTCGGCGGCGGCTGGCATGGTTGACCCACCATGGACGCCGACGTGCCGACACGCTTCACTCCCGCGACGCGGGAGTGGTTCGCCACGAACTTCGTCGCCCCGACCGCCGCCCAGGCCGGGGCGTGGGCCACCATCGCGGCCGGACGGCACACCCTGGTGGTCGCCCCGACCGGGTCGGGCAAGACACTCGCCGCCTTCCTGTGGTCGATCGACCGCCTCGCGGCCGCCCCGCCGCCCGAGGACGCCCTGCGCCGCTGCCGCGTCGTCTACGTGTCGCCGCTCAAGGCGCTGGCTGTGGACGTCGAGCGGAACCTCCGCTCACCGCTGGTCGGCATCGGGCACGCCGCGGCCCGCCTGGGGCTGCCCAGGCCGGCGCTCACGGTGGCGGTGCGCTCGGGCGACACGCCGGCCGACGAGCGCCGCCGCTTCGCCCGCACCCCCGCCGACATCCTCATCACGACCCCGGAGTCGCTGTTCCTGCTGCTGACGTCGTTGGCGCGCGAGGCGCTGCGGGGCGTCGAGACGGTGATCGTCGACGAGATCCACGCGGTGGCCGGCACCAAGCGCGGCGCCCACCTCGCGCTGAGCCTCGAGCGGCTGGACGCCCTCCTGCCGGCCCCCGCCCAACGCGTCGGCCTGTCGGCCACCGTGCGTCCCGTCGAGGAGGTCGCGCGGTTCCTGGCCGGGGGGCGTCCGGTGTCGATCGTCGCTCCGCCCACCGACAAACGGTGGGATCTCCAGGTGGTCGTGCCGGTGCCCGACCTGGGGGCACTGGGGGCCGAGAGCGGCGACCTCAGCGGGCCCGCCGCCGGCGATCCGCGGCGCACCTCGATCTGGCCGCACGTCGAGGAGCGCATCGTCGACCTGGTGCAGGCGCACCGTTCGACGCTGGTGTTCGCCAACTCGCGGCGGCTCGCCGAGCGGCTGACCGGGCGGCTGAACGAGATCGCGGCGGAGCGGGGCGAGGCGGAGGGCGCCGCG
Source organism: Propionibacterium sp. (assembly GCA_012517965.1). Classification (GTDB taxonomy): domain Bacteria; phylum Actinomycetota; class Actinomycetes; order Propionibacteriales; family Propionibacteriaceae; genus Propioniciclava. The sequence continues at coordinate 20,805 of JAAYTZ010000045.1, forward strand.
CCGGCCGGGTCGGCGTCCCGACGGGCGCCCGCGGAACTGATGGGCCAGGCGGGGAGCGGCGGGGCGGCGCCGCCGGTGCTCGCCCGCGCCCACCACGGGTCGGTCTCCCACGAACAGCGGCGGGCCATCGAGGAGGAGCTCAAAGCGGGCCGGCTGCCGGCGGTGGTGGCGACCTCGTCGCTGGAGCTGGGCATCGACATGGGGGCCGTCGACCTCGTCGTCCAGGTCGAGGCGCCGCCCAGCGTCGCGTCCGGCCTGCAGCGGGTGGGCCGCGCCGGCCACCAGGTGGGGGCGGTCTCCCACGGGGTGTTCTTCCCGAAGTACCGGGGCGATCTGGTGGCGTCCGCGGTCATCGTGGAGCGGATGCGCGCGGGGGCGATCGAGCAGTTGCGCGTGCCCAGCAACCCGCTCGACGTGCTCGCCCAGCAGATCGTCGCGATGGTGGCCCTAGACGACTGGGGGGTCGACGACCTGGAGGCGCTGGTGCGCCGGTCGGCGCCGTTCGCGGGGCTGACCCGCGGCGTCCTGGAGTCGGTGCTCGACATGCTGGCGGGCCGCTACCCGTCCGAGGAGTTCGCCGAGTTGCGGCCCCGGCTGGTGTGGGACCGGGTCGCCGGCGCGCTGACCGGACGCCGCGGCGCCCAGCGCATCGCGGTGACCTCGGGCGGCACGATCCCCGACCGGGGGCTGTTCGGGGTGTTCCTGGCCGGCGACGGGCCCGGCCGCCGGGTCGGCGAACTCGACGAGGAGATGGTCTACGAGTCGCGGGTGGGCGACGTCATCACGCTCGGCACCTCGACGTGGCGCATCGAGGCCATCACCCACGACCAGGTGCTGGTCACCCCGGCCCCCGGCGAGCCGGGCCGGCTGCCGTTCTGGAAGGGCGACACCCTGGGCCGCCCCTACGAGCTGGGGCTCGCGGTGGGGGCGTTCGTCCGCGAGCTCGGCGCCGCCGCCCCGGACGCCGCGGCCGCGCGGTTGCGCGCCGCAGGGCTCGACGCGTGGGCGTCCGACAACCTGCTCGCCTACCTGGCCGAGCAGCGGGCGGCGACGGGCTCGCTGCCGACCGACCGGCATCTGGTGGTCGAGCGGTTCACCGACGAGCTGGGCGACTGGCGGATCGTGATCCACAGCCCGTTCGGCGCTCCGGTGCACGCGCCGTGGGCGCTGGCGATCGGCGCTCGGCTGCGGGAACGGCTCGGCGTCGACGTCCAGGCCATGCACGCCGACGACGGCATCGTGCTGCGGTTGCCGGACGTGGGGGGCGACGACCTCGGCGCCGGGCTGCTGGAGTCGCTGCTGCTGGAGCCCGAGGAGGTGTCCGCCCTCGTCACCGAGCAGGTGGGCGGGTCGGCGCTGTTCGCGTCCCGCTTCCGGGAGTGCGCCGGGCGGGCGCTGCTGCTGCCGAAGCGACGACCCGACAAGCGGCAGGCCCTGTGGCAGCAGCGGCAGCGTTCGGCCCAGTTGCTGCAGGTGGCCGCCCGATACCCGGCGTTCCCGATCGTGCTGGAGGCCGTGCGCGAGTGCGTCCAGGACGTCTTCGACGTGCCCGGGCTGGTCGAACTGCTGCGCCGGGTGCGGGCGCGCGAGGTGACGGTCGCCGAGGTGACGACCCCGGCACCGTCCCCGTTCGCGTCGTCGCTGCTGTTCGGCTACGTGGCGCAGTTCCTCTACGAGGGGGACGCCCCCCTCGCGGAGAAGCGCGCGGCGGCGCTGTCGTTGGACCCGGACCTGCTGGCCGAACTGCTCGGCACCGCCGCGGGGCTGTCGCTGCGGGAACTGCTCGACCCGGCGGCGATCGCCCGCACCGCCGCGGAGCTGCAGCACCTGACCGAGGGCCGCCGGGCCCGGGACGCCGACGAGGTGACCGACCTGCTGCGGGTGCTCGGCCCCCTGACCACCGAGGAGATCGCGGCCCGGTCGCAGGGGCCGGCCGCGGAGTGGCTCGCCGGGCTGGCGTCTGCGGGGCGCGTCTTCCGCGCCCGGCTCGGCGGCCGCGAGGTCTGGGCGGGCATCGAGGACGCCGGCCGCCTCCGCGACGCCGTGGGCGTCCCGCTCCCGCCCGGGGTGCCCGAGGCCTTCGCGGCGCCGGTGGCCGACCCCTTGGGCGACCTGCTGGTGCGGTACGCCCGCACCCACGTGCCGTTCACGGCCGACGAGGCCGCCGCCTGGCTGGGGGTGGGGCGTGCGGTCGTGGCCGAGGCGCTGCGCCGCCTCGTCGCCGACGGCCGCGTCGTCGAGGGCGAGTTCCGCCCGGACGCCGCGACGCGCGAGTTCTGCGACCCCGGCGTGCTGCGGACGATCCGGCGCCGCTCGGTGGCGGCGCTGCGCGCCGAGGTGGAGCCGGTCCCCCAGTCCGACTACGGCCGCTTCCTGCCCGCCTGGCAGGGGGTCGGCCAGCTGCGCGGCGCCGAGGGCGTCCTGCGGGCGGTGGAGCAGCTGGCGGGGGCCGTCCTGCCGGCGTCGGCGGTGGAGTCGCTGATCCTCCCGGCGCGGGTGCGGGACTACGCCCCGGCCTTGCTGGACGAGCTCTGCGCCGCGGGCGAGGTCGTGTGGCGGGGCCACGGCTCGCTGGCCGGGCGCGACGGCTGGGTGTCGCTGTACCCGAGCGAGCTGGCCGGGCTGGCGGCGTCCGACGCCGAACCGGAGGGGGAACTGCAGGCGGCGGTGCTGGACGCCCTCGGCGCCGGCGGGGCGTTCTTCCTGGACGCGGTGGTCGCGCGCTGCCCGGTCGCGGCGTCCGAGGCGGAGGTGGCGGAGGCGCTCTGGGAGCTGGTCTGGAAGGGGCTGGTCACCAACGACACGGTGGCGCCGCTGCGGGCCCGGCTGGGGGCGGGGACCACGGCGCACCGGGTGCGGGCGCCGGGGCCGCGGGGCCGCTACGGCCGGGTGCGGCTGGCCGCGCCCCGCCGGCTCGCCCCCCCGGACGCCGCGGGTCGCTGGTCGCGGCTGCCCGCCACCGGCTGGCCGGCCACGCAGGCCCGGCTGGTCACGGCGGAGGTGCTGCTGGACCGCTACGGCGTCCTGACCCGCGGGTCCGTGCAGGCCGAGGGCGTCGAGGGCGGCTTCGCGGGCGTCTACAAGGTGCTGAGCGCCGCCGAGGACGCCGGACGGGTGCGCCGCGGCTACTTCGTCGAGGGGCTGGGGGCCGCCCAGTTCGCGTCGGTGGGGGCGATCGACCGGCTCCGGAGCGCCAAGCCGCAGCCCGCGGTGGTGCTGGCGGCCTGCGACCCGGCGAACCCGTACGGGGCCGCGCTGCCCTGGCCGGCCGTGGCCGGGGACCACCGCCCGGCCCGGAAGGCGGGCGCCCTGGTGGTGCTGGTCGAGGGCGAGCCGGTCGTCTACCTGGAGCGGGGTGGGCACACCGCGCTGACGTGGCCGGCGGCGTCCGGCGTGCTGGGGGCGGCGGCGACGGAACTCGCGGGGCTCATCGCCGGTGGGCGGCTGGCCGCGCTCACCGTCGAGCGGATCGACGGCGCCCCGGCGCTAGGCGCCGACCACCCGCTGGCGGCGGCGCTGCTCGCGGCGGGCTTCCGGTTGACGCCCAAGGGGCTGCGGCTGCGCCCGTGAGGGGCGGCCGGGTTGGCCGCGGCGGGCCGGCCTGCCAGGCTGGGCGGCATGCCCGAGGGGGACACCGTGTGGCGGACCGCCGCCCGCCTGCACCAGGTCTTCGCCGACCGGCCGCTCACCGAGTGCGACCTGCGGTGGCCCGGCCCGTCGACCCACGACTTCACCGGCGCCACGACGCTGGAGGTCGTCCCGCGCGGCAAGCACCTGCTGCACCGGCTCGTGGGGGGCTGGACGATCCACAGCCACCTGCGGATGGAGGGCTCCTGGCGCGTCGAGCCCACGGACGCCGCCCCGCCCCCGCGCGCCACGAAGGTGCGCGCGGTCCTGGCCACGGCGGCCTACCGGGCCGTCGGCTGGAGCCTCGGCATGCTCGACGTGGTGCGCACCGCCGACGAGGGCACCCTGGTCGGGCACCTGGGCCCGGATCTGCTCGGCCCCGACTGGGACCTCGAAGCGGCGGTCGCCCGGCTGCGCGCGTCGGACGCCCCCCTGGCCGCCGCGCTGCTCGACCAGCGCAACCTGGCCGGGCTCGGCACGATGTGGACCGCCGAGGCGCTCTTCGTCGAGGGCCTCGACCCCTTCGCGCCCGCGGCGTCCCTCGACGCCGACACGCTGGGCGCCCTGCTGAACCGGGCGCAACGGCTGCTGCGGGCGAGCTGCGCCTCCGCCGTGCCGACGAGCACGGGGTCGACGCGCCCCGGCGACGCCACCTATGTGCACGGCCGCCGCCACCGGCCGTGCCGGCGCTGCGGGACGCTGGTGCGGATGGAGTTCGTCGGACCGCCCACCCAGCGCCGCACGCTGTACTTCTGCCCGCGCTGCCAGGCTCCGGCTACTTGAGGGTGGCGTGGACCGCGTCGGCCACCGCGGCGAGGTCGGCGACGGGCAGGGCGCCCGCGACGCGGAGGTTGCCGCCCTCGAGGGGGCGATAGCACGCCGTGGTGCCGGCGCCGGGGAGGACGCCGCAGGTGGCGGCGCCCACCGGCTGCGGGTCGTCGAGGGCGTGGGCGAGCGCGTCGTCGGTGAGGGGCACCGGGGTGAGGGTGATCACGAGGTCACCCTGGGCGCCGGGACGGGTGTAGAAGCCGGACGCCGCCCCGCCGGCCGTTTGCCGGCGGTCCAGCGTCCAGCCGGCGACCTGCGCCGGCAGCGCTTGTCCGGTGGCCTTCTTGTCGCCGGTCAGCGTGCGCGCCGGGGTGGCGGACGCCGACGGGGCACCGACGGGCGCCGTCGGCGTCCCGGGGTCGGCGGCCGGGGCGGTGCAGCCCGCGAGCAGGGCCGCGGCGACGACGGCGGGGACGACCCGCCCGGCCCGGTTCCGTCGCACTGACACCCCTCCCATTCGCCCCACCTTAACCGTCCGGGGCGAACCGGGCGGCGACGGCCGCCAGCTGCCGGGGGCCCGCGCCCCGGCGGCGCAGCAGGTCGACGGCGTCCACGGCGGCGAGGAACGAGCGCAGGGCGGCGACCCGGGGTTCGAGGTGGGCCGCGAACTCGGGGCCGGGGAGGAACCCCTCGCGCGGGTGGTGGTGGTGCCGGTGAAACGCGTTGATGCCCTCGGCGGCCCGCACCCAGCCCGCGACGATCGCGTCGGCGGGCACGCCGGCGGCCTGCTGGCCCAGCCCGATGACGAGGCCGGTCCGGTCCCGGCCGGCGGAGCAGTGCACGACGACGCCGGCCGGACCCTCGGCCACGGCCAGCACGGCTGCAGCGACCCGGTCGCCGAACGCGGCCAGGTAGTGGCCGTACTGCTCCGGGGAGGCGAGGTAGGGGCGCAGCGGCTCGAACGCGGGATCGTCGGGGTCCTCGGTGGGCACCCGCAGCACCCGGACGCCGAGGGCCGCCGGGTCGGCGTCCGCGTCGTCGGGGCGGGGGGCGAGCTCGCGGTCGGAGCGCAGGTCGACGACCGTCCGGACGCCGTCGCGCCACGCCGCCGCCCAGCCGGCGTCCGTGACCCACTCGCGCCGACCCATCCGGAACAGCCCGGCGTTCACCCGCCAGGCGTTCACCGCACCGTCCCAGTCCAGTTGCATGGACGCCAACCTAACCGGTCCCGCCGGCCCCGCTCACCGCCCCGGGGGGACGCCTCCACCCTGGGAATGTTGCGGCAACAACGATCGGTCACCCACAGGGGGACGTTCCGCTCGTGCCGATCGCCGGTCGGATACCCCCGGCGGGACCCGGAGGGTGCACACTGCACGCATGGGCAGGATCATCGAGGGGACGCCCGGCCAGGAGGCCGAGGTGTGGGTCCAGGACCGGGGCTCGGCCACCCCGCGCCTGCGCGGGCGCATCGTGATCGAGGACCTCAGCGACGTCCTCACCTGCATCGCGGCCCGGTCGGGGGCGAACGGCCCCAACAACCCGGTCACGCAGTACATCCTCGCGCAGGCGGCCCAGTACCTGGCCGAGCGGCTCATCGAGGACGCCAACCCGGCGCCCGACGGCCGCGAGTCGGTGCCGCGGACGCTGTCGGGCGCCCTGGGACACCAGCCGTTCATCGAGTCGGTGCTCAACATGAGCCAGCACCAGATGCTGCGCCGCTGGCCCCTGGCCACCGACTGGTACCAGGACGTCATCAACTACGTGATGCGCCCCTCCCGCTTCACGCGGGCCACCGCCGAGGTCCAGAAGCACTTCGACGAGTGGTCGAGCGGTCGCCTCGGCGACTTCGTGCGCAGTTTCTCCGACGCGGTGTTCCTGCTGGACGGCGATCCGCAGGTGCTGCGGATGGCGGAGGCGCTCCAGGCCCTGTGGCCCGAGTATCCCCCGGTCAAGCAGGCCACCCTGACCTACCACCAGCAGATCCAGACGATGTGGGTGCCGCTCTACGCCGAGGCGATGCGTCGCTACGGGCTGAAGCTGCGCCCCGAGTTCACGATGGCCGAGGTCGGTTGGGCGTTCAACGCCCTGCAGACCCGCGAGACGTGGGAGCGGCTGGCCGGCCTGGACACCATGGTCAAGAAGAGCTTCGACGCCCGCCCCTGGACGATCACCGCTCGGACCGGCTTCATGGTGATGGCCGGCGTCCTGGTCGGCGAGGACGGCACCGTCTACAGCGCCAGCGAGCTCGTCGAACTGCTCCCGGTCGACCGTCGCTGACGCCGCGCCCTCCGGGTGACGTTCAGGCGCCCAGGTCGATGCCCTTGCGCGCCAGCAGGGGGCCGATCTCGGGGTCGCGGCCCTGACTTAGGACATCTTGAGCGTTTTCGGCGGTCGAGTTGTCTTTGACTACGGCTTTCGGGTCTGTTGGTGTGCACTAAGCGGGGGGTTCTTCTAGGCTTCGGAGGGTGTCGCCGTACATCCGGACCGTGAAGACGGGCA
>JAAYTZ010000046.1 GCA_012517965.1 Propionibacterium sp.
CCCAAGGATCGTGGAAATCCCGCTCAACCGGAGCGCCAACCCGGGAAACTGTCACACCCACCCGGCAGAATCAGACCTGCACGACGGTTTCAGCCCGCCCCAACAACCACGTGGACCAAGCGCGAAACATCGAGGCTAGAGGCGAGCACGCCCCCGTCAGCCCGAATCCGAGACGGATCACCAGCCCACCGAAGCTTGCTACTCTGTGGAGGACAAACAAGGGGGGCCTGCTGTTGTGGTAGCCGCGCGGCGATTGGCGCATGAAGAACGGCTTCTCCGCCGACTCGATTCAACAAAGTGGGCTTTGGCCGCCGCCAGTGGTTATCTTGGTGGACAAGCTTTGGCTGTATTCCCGGGGATCAAGTCACTGGGGTTCTGGGGCGCTGTTGGTGAGGTGTTCCTCGCGACCCCCATTCACGTGACATTCACGCTGTTGGCCCTGCTGGCGGTGGGTGTCTGGTGGCCGCTACGAGCTTGGATGCACCGCCGCGCATCGCGTCGCACCATCGACCATGAGTTGCTCAGTGGTTTTGCGCGTCATACCGACTCCAGCCTACAGGGCCATCAGCTTGAAGGAATTGCCTGGGGTCTTGGCCAAACGGTCCTTGCCTGCCCGAGACCGCAACTGGGGTGGAAGACATCCGAGATCTCATTCACAGTCGAACGCTATCCCTACGACTTCCAAGCACTTCAGGCAAAGATGGATGGTCGTGAATTGCAGGGAGAGTTCGAGACGTTTCGCACCGGTGAGTTCACAGAGCAGTTCACGCGGGACGCTGAACGCTTGATGATCACAAAACGTCCATCGGCGTTTACTGACAACGAGGGTGTCAGATTGGCCATGCGGTACACCTCATGGAGTCGGCTGCAGTTCTTCTGGCAGCGCCTTGTTTCTAATGAGACACGTGCTCGCCTCGTTGACATGGCGTTTGACGACGAGTTGATCGAATTTCCCAACACACTGACTCTTCACCTAGTGGTACAGACTAGGGATTCGAAGATCTTGCTGACTCAGGCGCACAGACTCAAGGCGAATGACTATCCTGAAAGCTGGGCCTGCTCCCTCGGGGAGCAGTTGGATCCCTCCGACGTGGCGAATCTCAGCCGGGATTGCGCCGCCGTCTGGGTTCGGAGGACTCTGCAGGAGGAGCTATCGATCTATGATGAAGAATGTGATCTGAATCAGACCCGCTTTCTCGCACTGACCCTCAAGGCCGATGTCATCAACTATGCGTTCATCTGCATCGCGCCGGTCAACTTGACTGCGGAGACCCTGAGGGCTCGACTGTCGGTCTCCTCCAGGGAAGATGTTGAGTTCTCAGATCTCGCATTCATTGGAGTTGACGAAATCCCAGCCGAACTCGTTAGCCCAAGTCGGAAGTACCATCCATCCACGCCGATCCGGATGATCTACACCTACATCTATTTGAGGGGTCAGAACCAGTTGAGACAGGCACTCCAACGCGAGTTCCGCAAGGCGGATTCGCGCGCTTAGCCTCGATCTTTCATCGGGCCGGGTTGGGTCGTTGTGACGGCTTGAGGATCACCGTCTTGGTGTGATTCTTGCGTTCGGGTGTGACAGTTTCCCGGAGGTGGCTCCGGTGGGCGGGGATTCCAGGGTCCCGGTGGGTGTTTCAGGTTGTCGGGGCAGGTTTGAGGGCTGGCGTGTCAGGTGCTGTCAAGGATGGTGAGGGCGGTCAAGGCGCCGACGAGGAGCGTGACCCACGGGTGGTGTCCGGCGTAGCGGAGCCGGACCTGTCGGCTGCCGCGGACCAGGACGGCGGGGATCGTGAAGAGTCGGTAGCGGAGCCGTTTCGGTTCCCACCGGCGGGCTGGCTCATCGGGCAGGGCGAGGAGTTGCATCCACGCGGTCAGCTCGCAGGCGAGGGCGACGATGGCGCACCAGATCTGGTTTTGGGTGAACGAGTACAGGGGCAGGTTCGTCAGCCCGGTGTCCTTGGCGAGCCGGATCCGGTCCTCGCAGCGGGCGCGTCGACGGTGCCGCAGCTCGAGGTCGGCCAGTTGGCCGGTGCGCGTGTTGGTGGCGAACGCGGTGATGCGGTGGCCGTCGACGTCGGTGATCCTCAGCTGGGCGCCGGGATGGGGGCGTTCCTTGCGGATGATGACCCGCATCCCGGCTGGCCAGCCGGTGAGGTCGAGCAGTCCGGTGAGTTCGGCAACCCACGCACCATCACGGGGCTGGCGGTCGGCGTCGTAGGCCGACGTCCACACCCGGTCTGGGATCTTCTCGATCAACAGGCTGGCGTCGCTGGGCAGGGTCCAGCCGACCGAGTACTGGACCCGCTGGCCGGTGAGCCAGTTGAGCAGGTCGTGGCTGTACCCGGCACCATCCACCCTGACCAGCACGCGTTTCCCAGGCCGCTGGGCGGGCAGGCCGGGCAGCTGCTTGAAGGCTTGCCGTAGGACGGTGATGTGGTCGGTGGCCTTGTTGGAGCCGGCGTTGCCGGGCCGCAGCAAGAGGGCGAGGGGCTCCCCGGTGCCTTCTTGGCCGTGGTCGACGAACGCGCACAACGGATGGAACCCGTAGCCCTTCTTGAACGTCGGCTTGGCGTGCTCCTTGTCCGAATGCGCCGTCACCAACGTGGCGTCCACGTCCACGATCAACGGGTGCTCCACGCTCATGCCGGAGTCGGGGGCGTGCTCACCGGCCAGCAACCACGCCCGAGCCCGAGCTTCAGCACGGGCGTCGTCGATCGCTTTCAACACGCGTGGGGCGTCGGCGGCGAGCAGGCTGATCAGCCGGGAGATGGTCGGGTCGGACGCCACCTTCCCGTACACGTCCGGCTCGCTGCGGAGCAGGGCCGCATCGGCGAGGCAGTCCCCACCCAGGGCGAGGGTGATCGCCAGGTCGGACACGATCTTGCCCGGGTCGTGGGTCGCGAACGGTTTCCGCCACCGTCCCAACGCCGCCGACAAGCCGTGGGTGAGGCCGGTCACCACCGCCGTCTTCGTGAGCAGCATGCCGCCGGCCTGGCCCACCACGCGGGTTCCTCCGGCGTCGTGGCGGGGTTGGGGATACGCGGCGGTACGCTTCACGTTGAAAGTGCCTTCCAGCTTGGGACTGATACGACTTCAGCAATCGCATTATCCCAAGCAGGAGGCACTTTCCCTGTCCTAAACCGCAGTCAGGACCCCTCCCTCATGAAAGCAGCAGGCTAACCTCGTGCTTTCATGACGGGGGCTGTTGATCCGGGGTTTTGAACAGCGAAAGTGCTTCCGGCTTGGGATAATACGAGTGTCGAAGTCGTAGAAGTCCCGCGCAAGGAAGCACTTTCGCCGTGAAGCGTACCGC
>JAAYTZ010000047.1 GCA_012517965.1 Propionibacterium sp.
CCCTCAGACAAGCGCGACGACCCCGCTGACGCACACAACCGCGCTGACTCACCCTCACCGCTCGACAGCCGCGACGGCGACCCACCCGCCACCCACGACCAACCCGCCGTCAGATAGACGCCTTGTTCAGCAGGCTCCTAGAGTGTCCCCCATGCCGTTGCCCCGCTGCTCGCTCGTCGAGGCCCGTGTCGACCCGGCCGGCGTCGCCGACTTCATCGCCGCCTGCGAGTCCGCGCCGGGCCTCCAGCTGCACTCGCTGTTGATCCTGCGCGAGCGCCGGGTCTGTTTCGAGGCCCATTGGGCGCCCTACACCGCCGACCGGCCGCGGCTGCTCTACTCGCTGTCGAAGATGTTCCTCTCGGCCGCCACCGGGCTGGCCGTCGCCGACGGCGCGTTCGGCTACGACGACCCGATCGCCGGTCTCTTCGCGGACGCCGTCGATCCGGCGTCGGTCGGTCCGAAGGCCCGCACCATCCGCGTCCGCGACTGCCTCAGCATGACCACCGGCCACGCGGTCGACCTCGACCCGACCCCGGCGCTGCTCGCCCCCGGACTGACCGGGCTGGCGTCCTGGCTGCGCACCGAGCCCACCGGCACGGTCGGCGAGACCTTCTGCTACCACCAGTACGCCCCCTACGCCTGTTCGGCGGCGATCTCGCACCGCACCGGGCGCGACGCCCACACGCTGCTCACCGAGCGGGTCTTCGACCGCCTCGGCGCCGACCCCGGCTGGTGGACGCGCGACGCCGGCGGGCGCGCGTGGGGCTGGTCGCACCTGCACCTGCCCCCCGAGTCGATCGCCGCGTTCGCCCGGCTGATCGACGACGGCGGCGTCCACGACGGGGAGCAACTGCTGCCGCCGGAGTGGCTCGCCGAGTTCAGCCGCCCGCACGCGCGCACCGACGCCGAGACCAACCCCGACTGGCGGTACGGCTACGGCTGGCAGGTGTGGCTGAGCCGGCACGGCTTCCGCGGCGACGGGGCGTACGGCCAGTTCTGCCTCTTCTGGCCGGACGCCGACGCGATCGTCGTGCTGACGGGCGCCACCGAGAACATGCAGGGCGTGCTGGACCGGGTGTGGGACCACCTCTACCCGGCGTTCGACCGCGCCCCCACGGGCGACGAGGCGGCCCTGCTCGAGACCACGCGGACGCTCGCGCTCGCCACGCCCACGACGGACGCCGACGGTCCGGCGTCCCTGACGGCGGCCGGCCCGGCCGGCGACGTGGAACTGACCCGGGCGGGCGACGGCTGGACCCTCTGCTGGCGGGACGCCCGCGGCGGCGACTCCACGTTCGCCGTGGGCGCGGGCGGCTGGGTCGAGGGCGAGCTGACGTTTCCCGCGCACACCCTGCCGGTGGCGGCGGCCGGCGGCTTCGCCGACGGGGCGTTCACGGCCCGGCTCGTGCTGACCTCGACGCCCCACGCGGCCCTACTGACGCTGCGGGACGGCCGCGCCACCCTGCGCTGGGAGACGATGCCGCTCGTCGGCGCCGAGCCCGCCCTGGTCGCCCTGACCAGCGGCACTCCCCGCCCCGACGGGGACCTGGACACGGCCCGGCACCTGGTGGCCTGGGGTAGCCCCACGGGGCACGGAAGGGAGTACCGATGAGCACTCGGACCGGACGTTCCGGGGTGGCCGGCTGGCTGGCGCTGGCCGCCGCCGCGGGGACGCTGGCGGCGGCCGCCGACCGCCTCCAGAAGGTGCAGGCGGTGCCCGCCGAGCTGCGCGGCCCGATGCTGTTCCTGCCGCTGTCGTACTCGGCGACCACGCTGCCGCTCGTGCGGGCGTTGGGCCGGCTGATGCCCGCCCCGCGCCTGCCCGGGGTCGCGACCCGCGGGGTCACGGTGCCGAGCCCGGCGGGCGGGCCGAGCGTCGGCGTCCTGATCTCGGAGCGGCCGGACCGGGCCCCCGGCTCCCCCGCCCTGCTGTGGCTGCACGGCGGCGGGTTCGTCTCCGGCGCAGCAGGGTCGGCCGTGGACGACGCGCCACGGCTCGCACGGGACCTGAACGTCCTCGTCGCGAGCGTCGACTACCGACTCGCGCCCGAGCACCCGTTCCCGGCCGGGCTCGACGACGCCTACGCCGCCCTGCGCTGGCTGCACGGGCACGCCGCCGAGCTCAACATCGACCCCGCCCGGATCGCGGTGGGCGGCGACTCCGCCGGCGGCGGCCTGGCGGCCTGCCTGGCCCAGTTGGCCGCCGACCGCGGCGAGGTGCCCGTGGCGTTCCAGTCGCTGCTGTACCCGATGCTCGACGACCGCACGGTGCTGCGTGAGCCGCCGCCCGGCGTGGGCGAGTTGCTGTGGACGCCCGCCTACAACCGCTTCGCGTGGAGCGCCTACCTGGCCACCGAGCCGGGGGGCGATGCGGTGCCGCCCCTCGCGGCGGCGTCCCGTCGGGTCGCCCTGGGCACGCTGCCGCCGGCCTGGATCGGCGTCGGCGACCGCGACCTGTTCCACGCCGAGGACGTGGCCTACGCCGAACGGCTCCGCGAGCAGGGGGTGCCGGTCACCCTCGACGTCATCGAGGGCTTCTACCACGGGGCCGACCGGGTCGCCCCCGACGCCCCGCTCACCCGCGACCTGCTGGCCCGGCAGGCGGACGCCCTGCGCCGCGGACTGGGCCTGCTGGGGCCGGAGTAGCCTCGCCCCCATGACCGATGACACGCCGCGCGAGCACACCCCCTGGGCCGAGGCGGCCCGGTCGATCCGGCCCGGGCACGCGGTCGTCCTCTGGCGGCCGGGCTGCCCCTGGTGCAGTGACCTGCTGCGCGCCCTGCTGCCCTGAAGTCCCGCGGCGGCCCCGCCCGGGCCGCGAACCTGGCCGGGCTGCGGACCCGGACGCCGTTCGCCGCCCTCGTCCGCCGCGAGGCGCAGCGGTTCTTCGGGACCACCGTGTTCTTCCTCAACACCGGCTTCGGGCTCGTGGTGGCCGCCCTGGGCGCCGGCTACCTGCTGGTCACGGGTGGGCTCCCCGGGCTGGACGCCGTCGCGAGGGCGATGAGCGCCTCGGAGGCGCACCTGCTGGCGCTGGCGCTGGGCCTGGTGCTGACCACGGTCCAGACCACCTCCCCCAGCATCTCGCTGGAGGGGCACCGGCTGTGGATCCTGAAGTCGGCGCCGGTGCGGGCCGCGACCGTCCTCGATGCGAAGGCGGCGTTCAACGTGCTCCTGGCCGCCCCGGTGATCGCGCTCGGGGCGGTGGCGGTGATCGTGACGACCACCCCGACGCCGCTGGAGGCGCTCGGCGTGGTGCTCGTGCCGGTCGGGGTGGCGGCGCTCGGCGCCGTCGTGGGCCTGGTCGCGAACCTGCGGTGGCCGAACCTGGACGCCCCCAACGAGACGGTGGCCGTGAAGCAGGGGCTGGCGGTGGTCGTGGCCCTGTTCGGCAGCATGATCGTGACGGTCGGCGCGGCAGCGGTCGGGCTGCAGGTGACCCAATCCGCCGGATCGGGAGCCGGGCTGACGGCGACCTGGGTGGCGCTGCTCGCGGCGGCCGGCGCCGGCTATGCCCTGCTGCGCACCTGGGGCCTCCGGGCCTTCGCCCGGCTGGACTGACGAGGCCGTCTGCCGATCGGCTTCATCGCTCGGTGTTCACTTTTCGGGATGCAGTGGGAGTCCGCAGGCTCCTTGAACGTTCCAGGCTGTCGATCGCCCCGGGAAAGTGAACAGCCTCGACTAGTCACAGGCGCGGATGGTGCCCCCGGCGAGCCCGTCGCTCTTCGCGGTGACCGCTCCGTCCCAGATGTAGTACAGGTGGGTGCGGGGCTCGGCGGCATAGGGCGGGGCGTCGTTGGCGAAGATCGCGGAGTAGGTCAGGCTCGGCACGCTCGCCCTCAGTTCGGCGAACGTCGCCCGGAACGGGAGCCCGCCGGCGAGTTCCAGGTTCTTCGGATGAGCCAGGGTCGGCCTCAGCTGCCAGGCCCTCAGGGCACCACCGGCCCGGTTGTCGAAGGCGACGAGGAAGCTGCCCCAGCGCAGGGTCGTCTCCCCTGCCCCGTCCTCGTCGAGGACGCAGCCTCCCTTGGGGTTGGTCTCGTCGGGCTCGCCCAGCACCGCGACCAGGACCGGCCGGGCCTCCCCGAGTGTCACCGAGCCGAACGGGAACCGGCCCACCTTCGTCCCCGACAGGGTGAGCACCACCGTGCGCAGCAGGGCCGCGAGCTTCGTGCGGACGATCGAGGTCGCGTCGGCGTCCGACCCCACCCTGATCGCGTCCTTGACCCGCAGCGAGTGGGCGACCGGGCAGTCGTACAGCGGCCTGACGGCGGACGCGGCAGCGTCGCCGAACCCGGCGACCGACGACGGCCTGGCCCCCGCGAACGCGGGCTGGGCGGTGAGGTTGCCGACCAGGGCCGCGGAGTCCGCGGCCGCGTCGCTGCACGTCGGCGTCCACTTGCCCAACGCCGGAGGGGCGACCGGGACGCTCGCGGTGACCGACGGCGTGGCCGTCGGGGCGGGCGTGCTGAGGTCGAGCGTCGGGGTGACGGCCGCGCTGGGCGATGCCCCCGGCGCCGGCCCGGTCACCGGGGGCGGCCCCGGGAGGACCTGGCAGCCCGCCAGTGCCAGGCAGAAAAGTGTGGCGACGAGACCTGAGCGACGCATGGCGACCTCCCTCGGGGTGGTGATGAGCCCACCGTAACCGCGCCTCGCCCGGCCGGCCGCGGATGCGCGACACTGGGCGGAGACCGGGCGGACGACGCTCGACGACCAGAAAGGAACCAGGGTGAGCGAGGGCACCGGACACTGGGACGGCATGGGCGCGATCGTCGGCGAGGCGGGGGTGGCGTTCCGGGTCTGGGCGCCGCACGCGACCGCCGTGAGCGTCATCGGCGACTTCAACGACTGGTCGACGGACGCCGACCCGCTGGCCTCCGAGGGCAACGGCTACTGGTACGCCCACGTGCCCGAGGCGTCCGCCGGGCAGCAGTACAAGTTCTGGCTGACCAACGGCGACAACTCGTTCGCTCGCATCGACCCCTACGCCCGCGCGGTCACCAACTCGGTCGGCAACGGCATCATCTATGAGCACAGTCACTACGACTGGGAGGGCGACTCGGCCCACTGCCCACCCCACAACACGCTGGTCATCTACGAGATGCACGTCGGCTCGTTCAACCAGGGCGACGGCGAGGTGGGCGGCTTCGACGACGTCGTCGGCCGGCTCGACTACCTGAAGGAGTTGGGCGTCAACGCGATCCAGGTGATGCCGGTGACGGAGTTCGCCGGCGACCGGTCGTGGGGGTACAACCCGGCCCATATCTTCGCCGTCGAGAGCGCCTACGGCGGCCCGGACGCCTACAAGAACCTCGTCAAGGAAGCGCACCGCCGCGGGATCGCGGTCATCCAGGATGTGGTCTACAACCACTTCGGCCCCTCCGACCTCGACCTGTGGCAGTTCGACGGCTGGTCCGAGAACGACAAGGGCGGCATCTACTTCTACAACGACGACCGCAGCGCCACCCCCTGGGGCGACACCCGCCCCGACTACGGCCGCGAGGAGGTTCGCCGGTTCATCCGCGACAACGCGCTCATGTGGCTGCGCGATTATCACGTCGACGGGCTGCGCCTCGACATGACGCCGTACATGTACACCAGCGACGGCGGCGACATCCCGGAGGGCTGGTCGCTGCTGCGCTGGATCACCGACTCGGTCCGCGCGGAGTTCCCCGGCCGGATCACCATCGCCGAAGACCTGCACGGCCTGGACGCCATCACCGCCGAGGGCCCGGAAGGGGCCGGCTTCCACTCCCAGTGGGACGCCGAGTTCGTGCATCCCGTGCGGGCCGCGCTGACGGCGTCCGACGACGAGCACCGTTCGGTGCCGGCGATCGCCGCGGCCGTGGGCCACAGCTACGGCGACGCCTTCTCTCGGGTGATCTACACCGAGTCGCACGACGAGGTGGCCAACGGCAAGGCGCGCGTCCCCCAGGAGATCGAACCCGAGAACGCCACGGGCTGGCCGGCGCAGAAGCGGTCGACAGTGGGGGCGGCGCTGGTCATGACGTCGCCGGGCATCCCGATGATCTTCCAGGGCCAAGAGGCGCTGGAGGGCGGCTGGTTCCGCGACGACGTGCCGCTGGACTGGCGGCGCACCTCGGACTTCCGGGGCATCATCAACCTGTACGCGGACCTGATCTCGCTGCGCCAGGACCGCTGGGGCCATTCGCGGGGGCTGCAGGGTCACGGCCGAAACTTCTTCCACGCCAACGACGACGACAACCTGCTGGCTTTCCACCGCTGGGAGGAGCACGGCCCCGGTGACGACGTCGTGGTGGTCGTCAACCTCAGCGCGGAGTCCTACGCCGACTACCGCATCGGCATGCCGAGCCCCGGGCTGTGGAAGCTGCGGTTCAACAGCGACAGCCCCGACTACAGCGCCCTGTTCGGCGACACCGACAGCTTCGACGTCGAGGCGTTCGAGGAGGGCCACGACGGCCTGCCGTGCCACGCCGCGGTGACCATCGCCCCGTACTCGGCCCTGATCTACAGCCAGGACGCCTGAGGCGCGGCCCCGCCGGACGGACGGCGGGCGGCCCCGGGAGTGACCTTCCGGGGCCGCCGGTTCGTTGCGGACGCCGCTGGGTCGGGTCAGCGGTTCGACTCGCCCCAGTCGCGAGTCGGGGCCTCCTCGACGGGAGGGGCGGCCGCACCCTCGGCGTCCGGGATCTCCCCGGTGGCCTCCGCGGCGTCCGCGTCGTCGATGATGTCGAACGGACCGGGCTTGTCGTCGCCCTTCGGCGCCTCGGCCCGGGCGGCGGCCTGGGCCTGCACCTTGGCGACGGCCTCGCGACCCCGGTCGGCCAGTTCCTTGTAGGTGTGGCCAACCTCCTCCACGAACTTGTTGACCTGGGCGGTGAACTGGTCGAGAAGCTCCTTGGTCCTCTCCGCGGACTCGGCCGGGTTGGTCGCCTGGACCAACGCCACCTTCTGCTTGTCGGTGAACTCGCGCGCCTTCTCCGCGATCAGATTCGCGAACCCGGCCGCCGCGTAGGCGGTGTCGGTGGCGAACTTGACCGCGAGGTCGCCCAGCTCCTTGGGGGTCAGCTTCTCGAGGCTGTGGACCTTCTCCTCCAGCGCCTCGCCGACCTCGGCCGCCTTGTCGGCCAGCGCTTCGCCGACCTCCTCGGCGGCCGCGGCCACCTTCTCGAACTCGTTGGGCTCGTGCTCGGGCTTGTCGGTCATTCCTTCTTCTCCTTGTCTGGCCGGTCGGCCGGATCGGGTGGGCTCGCGGGGGTTGACTCGCCGCCGGTGGCGACGAACGCTTGGTAGACCTGCAGCAGGGCCGCCTTGTGCTGCTCCGAGAGCCGCGGGTCGTTGCGGATCGCGCCCGCCACGGAGGTCGGTCGCACCTCATCGGACGCCTCGATCCCGGCGTACGAGTAGAGGGTGCCCGCGGAGACCTGCAGCGCTTGGGCCAGTGCCTGCAGCACCTCGGCGGACGGTTTGCGGAGGCCGCGTTCGATCTGACTCACGTACGGGTTCGAGATCCCGGCCCGCTCGGCGAGTTGCCGCAACGACATCTCGGCGGCGTGCCGCCGCATGGCGATGAACTCGCCCAGGCTGAGGGGCCGCGCGTCGGCGTCCTGCCCCCCGGGGCGGTGGTCCATCAGGCCGGTCATACCCCCAGTCTGCTAGCCAAAGCTAGCGAAGACAAGACCTGCACCGACCGCTCCACCCTGAGAATCCCCTCAGCCGGACTCAACTCGGGCGACTGAAGGCGACGACACACGCGGCGGCGGCGCTAACCTGCTAGCGGCCTTGTCGGCCGGGGATCGACCCCCGTTGCGCGGACCCCCGCGCGGGTGCACGATAGCCGCCGTGATCTCTCCGGCCGCTCCGGCCACCCCGCATTCCGTCGCCCTCGCCGAGGACGGACATGGTAGCCACGGGCCCCTCCCCGCACTGGCCCTCGCCGCCCTCGGCGTCGTCTTCGGCGACATCGGCACCAGCCCCCTCTACGCGCTGCAGACCGTGTTCAGCGCCGAGCACAACGCCGTGGCCCCCACCCGCGAGGACGTCTTCGGCGTGATCTCCATGGTCTTCTGGGCCATCACGATCGTCGTGTCCTACGGCTACGCCTTCCTGATGATGCGGGCCGACAACGAGGGCGAGGGCGGCATCCTGTCGCTGGTGGCGCTGCTGCGCCGCAAGCTCGTCGGGCGGCCGCAGCTGCTCGCCCTGGCGGTCGTCCTGGGCATCCTCGGGGCGTCCCTGTTCTACGGCGACAGCGTCATCACGCCGGCCATCTCGGTGATGTCCGCCATCGAGGGCCTGTCGGTGGTCAACGAGAGCTTCGAGTCGCTCGTCCTGCCCTTGTCCCTGCTGATCCTCACCGCCCTGTTCTCGGTGCAGAAGTTCGGCACCGCGGCCGTGGGCCGGTTCTTCGGGCCGATCATGACGCTGTGGTTCCTGGTGCTGGCCGCCCTGGGGCTGCCGCCGCTGCTCGGCAACCTGGAGATCCTCGGCGCGATCTCCCCCCTGCACGCCCTGTCGTTCATGGTCGGCAACCCGGGCATCGCGTTCATCGCCATGGGGGCGGTGGTGCTCACCTGCACCGGCGTCGAAGCGTTGTACGCCGACATGGGGCACTTCGGGCCGAGGCCGATCCGGCTGGCCTGGTTCGCCCTGGTGTTCCCGGCGCTGACCATCAACTACATGGGGCAGGGGGCGATGATCCTCAACCACCCCGAGTACGTGACCAACCCGTTCTTCCGGATGGCCCCCGAGCAACTGCGCATCCCGCTGGTCATCCTGGCGACCATGGCCACCGTCATCGCCTCTCAGGCCGTCATCTCCGGCGCGTTCTCGGTCTCCCGCCAGGCTGCCCGCGCCGGCCTGCTGCCCCGGCTGAACGTGCGCCACACCTCCAAGGAGGAGGGGGGCCAGATCTACATCTCGGCCATCAACTGGATCCTGTTCGTCGGCGTCCTGCTGCTGATCGGCGTCTTCCAGAGTTCCGAGGCGCTGGCGTCCGCCTACGGCCTGGCCGTGACCGGCACCCTGCTGCTCGAGATGAGCATCTTCCTGACGTTGGCCTGGTTCGTGTGGCGGGTCGCGCCGTGGAAGATCGTCCTGGCTGTCGCGTTGATCGTCGGCATCGAGGTGATCTTCTTCCTGGCGAACGTGGCCAAGCTCCTCCACGGCGGCTGGCTGCCGCTGGTCATCGCCTTCGGCGTCGTGACCATCATGTTGACGTGGCGGGCCGGCGCGGCGTCCGTCGACGCCCGGCGCCGCGAGATCGAGGGCCCGCTGTCGGACTTCCTGGACCTCGTGCACTCGGGCAAGGTGCCTCGGGTGCCGGGCCTGGCCGTCTTCCCGCACCCGCAGAAGGAGACCACCCCGCTGGCGCTGCGGCAGAACATGGAGTTCAACCACGTCCTGCACGAGAACATCGCGATCGTCAGCATCGTCAACGAGAACGTGCCGCACATCCGCCACGTCGACCGGGCCAGCATCGACCAACTCGGCCACCCCGACGACGGCGTCGTCCACATCACCTACCGCGTGGGCTTCAACGACAGCCAGGACGTCCCCAAGGCCCTGCTGTGGGCCCAGGGCAAGCTGCCCGAGGCGGACCTCGACCCCGACGAGGCCCGGTACTTTGTGTCGTCGTTGCGGCTGACGCCGGCCGACGTGCCCCGGCTCAAGACGTGGCGCAAGCAGCTGTTCCTGTGGCTCGCGCACAGCGCCGCCAACCGCACGGCGGTGTTCCACCTGCCGCCCGAGCGGACCATCATCATGGGCGGCCAGCTGGAGGTCTGAACCCGGCCGGGTAGCCTGGCGGCGAAGGAGGCGTGATGGGACTGTTCGCCAAGAGGACCCTGGTCGACCCCCGCGTGGCGCTCCCCGGGCGCGCCGAGCCGATCCTGGGGCCGTGCCGCCACGCGGTGTTCGGGATCGACGTCCACGACGTGCCCGAGGGCAGCGAGGTGGCGTACTTCGCCCTGGGCTGCTTCTGGGGCGAGGAGAAGATGTTCTGGAACACGCCGGGCGTCACCAACACGGCGGTCGGCTACCAGGGTGGGGTGACCCTACACCCGACCTACGAGGAGGTCTGCTCCGGGCGCACCAACCACGCCGAGACGGTGCGGGTGTGCTTCGACCCCGCGCGGGTGACCTACGAGGCGCTCGTCCGGCAGTTCTTCGAGGCCCACGACCCCACCCAGGGCATGCGGCAGGGCAACGACATCGGCACCCAGTACCGATCGGTGCTGTTCCCGACGTCGGACGCCCAGGCCGCCACGGCGTCCGCGGTGTTCGCCGAGGCCCGGGAGCGGTACCGCGCGGCCGGCTACGGCGACCTGACCACGGAGATCCGGCCCGTGGGGGCCGACGTGTTCTACTGGGCCGAGGCGTACCACCAGCAGTATCTGGTCAAGAACCCAACAAGAGTCTGTGCTGTACATGCAACAGGCGTCCGCTGCCAGTAGCGGCAAGAGCCCAGCCCCGCGAGGGGTTCCTGCTCAGGCTCGTAGCCGCGCAGCGATCGTCTCTCTCTGCCCAGCAGCGACGGCGCCGCCCCGTAGGCTCGGAGACAGTCGAGCACAGGGGGACTGATGTCGAGTTCGATTCTGCAGGTGCCCCGGTCCAAGTTGGCGTGGGTGCCCTTGGTCACCGGGTTCATCGCTCCTCAGGTGTTCTTGTTCGTGGGAATGGCCGCCAGCGGTTCCATGGGCCTTGAGGAGACAGCGTCCCTGTCGATGGCAGTCTGGGTGGCGATGGCCTTGCTTCTTGTTGGTGTCGCTTGCGGGGCCGTTGCGCTGTTGAAGGGCGACCGCTCGTGGGTGGTATGGGTCGGCATGCTCGTCTGCTTGGCCACAGGAGCGTTTCTCGTGGCGAGCACAGGGAGTCTCCCTGTGTGACCAACCCCGCGGTGACCAGCCCCGCGCGCAGATCCGCGCAAACCGCCATGATCAAGAGACCACGAGCAGCGGCCAAACGGACAAGCTGCACTGCATCACGGTGAACCCGGGCGGCTACTGCCCCATCCACGCCACCGGGGTGTCCTGCCGGGCCGTCGACGAATCGGCCTAGATCTTCGCGAAGGTGGTGTCGTACTCGTTGGCCATTCGGACGATCATGCTGCCGTAGTGGTAGAGGTCCCCCGGGCTCGGCGCGGGAGACGTCTCCACCAACCGGACGGGGCTGCCGTCGTTACGGAAGTCCAAGACCGTGATGCCAAGTCCGTCGAAGCCGGTGTCCGAGTTGTTGGATCGACGGGGGATCTCGGTGACTTTCTTGATGATTTCCAGAGTGTCGTTCGGCTGGTTGTGCCGGGTGACTCGGACTTCGCCCGCGGCCAACGAGAAGTTGTTGGTGACCGAACTGACGAACTCCGTTGCGGCATTGACCTGAACGTAGCCGATGGCCAGAGCCTGCTTGGACGCCCCGTGCACGCAGAGATGCGACGAGTTCAGTTCGTCGTACAGGCGTGGCTTGGCTTTGATGTGAGCCGTCATCGCAGCCTTGGCCTCCAACGCGACCAGGACCGCGCCCACCTCCGACACGAACAACGGGGGCAGTTCGTCCAGCAGTTCCTGCTCGGAGTCCGTGAGCGGAATGGCGTAGTCCTTCGCGAGCGCGGCGAAGGTCTTGGCTCCATCCGAGACCGGACCGTTGGGTCTGGCGATGACCAGATCCAGCTTCTTGTGACGACCGGTGCCGAAGTCCGTCATCTTGTGATTGACGCCGATAACCACCTTGCCGTCCTCGACGTGGCGGCGGAGGAGCGACGAGGTCAGAAGGAGGTCGAACGCGATGCCCCAACAGCCGACCTTGGAGTGGCGATCAGACCGTGAGTTGTACTGCCAACGATTCCCGTGCTTGTCGGCTTTGGGGCTCGGCGTCGCGAGGTAGCGCGCAAGGATCTCGGGACCGTGCATGCGGCCACACTAGCGACGACCCGTCAGGCGGTGCGGCGGAGTGTGCCGAAGCTCGACACGTACTCCGCCAGGTCGCGACGGAAACCGGGGTGTTGGCCGAGATTCCCCCTTTGGAGCCGACCCCAGAAACCGGCGGCTGCTCGCTCGCTCAGCGGCTCCGCTTCGTCCACGCGGACCAGGTCCAACAAGTGCCGGTACGGCGCATGTTCGGGGAACTCCGAGACACCCACGGACCAGACCCTTCCTCGTTCCCCCCAGGCCGCATTGGGCCAGCGCTGCGACTTCAGCGGGTGATACGTGACCGCAGGGTCCCCTGGATCGAGCATCCGGCGAGCGACCCACTCGGAGACGCCGACCGTGACCGCGTTGCCCACCAATTTCCATCGGTGGCCGATCTTCCGTGAGGTCCCCTCCGAGGAGGTCGCCGTCCAGCCACGCGGGAAGCCCTGGAGTTCCTCGGCATCCTCGATTCCTGGCTTGATGAAGCGCTGTTCGAGAGGCGCACCGGGAACCCAGATCGCCGGAGGGGAAGGTATGCCGATGGTGGAGCCACCCTTGAGGGTCGGGACCGCGTCCTGCGCCCAGCCCAGTCCTCCGCGACCCTCTGTCCAGTAGAACCCGAAGGCGTCTTCGGCCAGTTCGGACTCGATACGCGGTCCGGCATCGTCGACGAAGAGAACGCTTCGCGGGTCTTCTGTCGCCGAGGCAAGGAGGATCACCCTTCGGCGACGTTGGGGGACGCCTGTGAAGCGGGAGTCCACAAGGCGGTACGCCCAGCGGTATCCGAGAGCCTCGATCTCGGATACCAGATAACGCATGGCACGACCGCCATCGAGAGCCAGCATGTTCTGGACGTTCTCGATCATCAGCCAGGTTGGGCGCTCGCGCGTGCCCGACACAGCCTCGAAGACATGGCGGACGAGCCCGGAGTTCTCGCCCTCGATCCCAGCCGTCCTGCCCGCCTGGGACAGGTCGGTGCAGGGGAACCCTGCCGCGAGGACATCGAGCCGCGCGGGGAGTACTTCGAGTTCGCGGACATCGGGATGCAGCGGAACGTGGGGGAAGCGGGCCGCGAGAACCTCCTTGGCTGGCTCCCACCACTCGCAGAGGAGGGTCGTCTCCACGTCGCGGCAGGCGCGGTGGAAACCCTGCTCGATGCCGCCGATCCCTGCGAACAGGCCAGCGATTCGGATGGGTGCGCTCACCTCGGGTCCTCCTCACGTCGTAGGAGACAGCCTATCCAGGGGCACCGACGAAACTCGAGCCGGGGATCTGCTGGCCCGGGGTTGGCTGGGATCGCCCCGCACCCCCGTGGGATGCTGAGCGAGTGGTCGACAGCCTCACGCCCGAACGCCGATCCAGGCTGATGGCCCGCGTGCGGCAGAAGAACACCGGGCCCGAACTGGCTCTCCGCGCCGCTCTGCGCGCCGCGGGGCTCGTCGGCTACCGACTCCATCGCAGGGACCTGCCAGGCCGCCCGGACCTCGCCTACGGACGCTGGAGGGTCGCCGTGTTTGTGGACGGGGCCTTCTGGCACGGCAAGAGGTTCGACCGTGACCGGGCCAGCCAGTTCTGGCGCGACAAGATCGACGCCAATGTGGCTCGGGACGAACGCGTCGACTCCGAACTAGCCGCAGCGGGGTGGGTCGTGCTGCGCTTCTCGGACATCCAGGTGAAGGCCGACCTTCGCGGCTGCGTCGGGGCTGTCGACGAGGCTCTGGCAAGCGCCGGAAGGATCGGCGATCGTCGGGACGCGGGCCAGCGAGGTGGCCCGGCGAGCGAGCGAGCCGCCACCGGGGTGTCCTGCCGGGCCTGAGGGATGCCGCGGCGCTCAGGCGTGCTGCTGCGGGTCGACCGTGTCGAAACCGGGGGGCTCCAGCTCGATCGTCGAGTGGTCGAGGCCGAAGTGGTCGTGCAGGCACTCCTTGATGCGGCGCAGGATCTCCGGCGCGTGGCCGGTGCGGAAGCACTCCTCGGACAGCACGACGTGCGCCGAGAGGTTCGGCAACCCGGACGCCACCGTCGAGGCGTGCAGCTCGTGCACGTCGCGGACATGCGGGAGTTCGAGCATGTGGGCGCGCACGGCGTCCAGGTCGAGGCCGGCGGGGGTGAACTCCATCAGCACGTTCGCGGTGTCCCGCAGCAGCACCACGGCGCGCGGCACGATCAGGGCCACGATCGCGAGCCCCGCCACGGCGTCCGCCTGCCACCAGCCGGTGGCCGCCATGACCAGGGCGGCGACGATGACGCCGACCGAACCCAGCGCGTCCGAGGCCGCCTCCAGGAACGCCGCCCGCAGGTTGAACGTCGAGCCGCGGTCCCCCGCCAGCACCGCGACCGCGACGAGGTTGCCGACCAGCCCGAGCACGCCGAAGACCAGCAGCTCCTGTGCCGGCACCTCCGGCGGCTCCAGCAGCCGCCGGATGCCCTCCACCGCCGCGAACACGCCGACCGCCAGCAGGATGCCGGCCTGCGCCTGCGCGGCCAGAACCTCGATCCGCCGGAACCCCCAGGTGTGGCGCGACGACGAGGGCCGCAGCATGAGGTGGGACGCCACGAACGCGATCCCGAGCCCGAGGACGTCGGTCAGCAGGTGCGCGGTGTCGGTGAGCAGCGCCAGCGAGCCGGTCAGCACGGCGCCCACCAGTTGGGCGACGAAGATCGAGGCGCTGATCCCGAACGCGAGACCGATCCGGCGCCGCTGGTCGGGCGCCGCCGCGGGGCCGTGGTGATGGCCGTGCCCCGGCTGGTGCGCGTGCTCGTGGGCGGCGTCCTCGGCCATGCCCCCTCCCCTCCCGGCTCTCCCGCGTGACTGCCACCGAGCGTAGGCACTGCCGGACGCCCACGCGAGGCCGCGCGGCGATCCGGATCGTGTCGGAGGCGTGTCCTAGGGTCGTCCTCATGCGCCCCGAGGATCTGCCGCTGTTGCCCACCCTGTCCGCCCCCCAGGTCCACCCCGACGGCGGCTGGGCCGTCGTCGCCGTCACCTTCCCCAACCTGGACGCCGACGCGTACGTCGGCCAGCTCTGGCGGGTCGACCTCACCGGCGCCGAGCCGCCGCGCCGCCTGACGCGCGGGCTGAACGACACCGCGCCCCGGTTCTCCCCCGACGGGTCGCTGCTCGGCTTCGTGCGCAGCGTGCCCGACGGCAAGCCGCAGCTCTACATCGTGCCGTCGGCCGGCGGCGAACCCGTCCAGGTGACCGACGCTCCGCTGGGGGTCGGCGCGTTCGCGTTCTCCCCCGACGGCCGCCGGCTGGCCTACGTGGCCCGGGTGCCCGAGGAGGGCCGCTACGGCACGCTGGACGGTGTGGCGGCCGACGCCGAGGACCCGCGCCGCATCACCACGCTCAAGTTCCAGGCCAACGGCCTCGGCTGGACCAACGACCGCCGCCGCCACCTGTTCGAGGTCGACGTCCCCGACCCGTACGGCGAGCCGCCGGTGCCGCCCCGCGGCCGGGCCGCCAAGGCGCTCGCGGACGCCCGCGCCGCGGCCGTGGCGTCCGGTGCCGAGCCGCCGGCGTCCGGGCTGGTGCCGCCCACCACCCGGTTGACCACGGGAGACTTCGACCACGACGCGCCGGTCTACCTGCCCGACGGGGTGGTCGCGGCGGCGTCCGCCCGCCACGAGGGCCGCGACCGCGACCTGCGCTCGGAGATCTTCCGATACCCCTCGGGCGGGGAGCCCGAGCCGGTCTCGGGCGGCGTGAACGCCTACGAGGCCCTGCCCGCCGCCGACGGCGCCACGCTGTTCGTCCTCGGCGCCGACCTCGGCGAGACCGGCCGCGACTTCGTCGGTCGGCTCGGCGGGGTGTTCGCGGTGACGGACGGGCAGGCCCGCCGGCTCACCGACCCCGACACGCTCCAGATCGAGCGCGGCCTGGCGCCGTACGGCACCGACGGCGTCCTGACGGTCGCCAACGACCGCGGCGTCACCCGGGCGATCACCGTGCGGGCCGACGGCACCGTCCGCGTCTGGCCGAGCGGCAACGTGGCGGTGCTGGCCGCCGCGGAGGTGCCCGGCGATCCGGGCCGCCTCGTGGCGTCCGTGCTGACGCCGACCGCACCGGCGGAACTGGCCCTGCTGGACGCCGACGGTGCGGTCCGGCTGCTCACCGACTTCTCCGGGGCGCTGCGCGCGGCGGGCCGCGTGGCCGAACCCCTCGAGCTCACCGCCGCCGCCCCCGACGGCTACCCGGTGCACGGGTGGGTGTTCGTGCCGGAGGGGCCCGGTCCGCACCCGGTGCTGCTCAATGTCCACGGCGGGCCGCACTCCAGTTACGGGCCGGGCTTCTTCGACGAGTTCCAGGTGTACGTGGCCGCGGGGTACGCCGTGGTGGCCTGCAACCCGCGCGGCTCCGGCGGCTACGGGTTCGACCACGGCCGCGTCATCAAGAACGCGATGGGCACCCTGGACGCCGACGACGTGCTCGCGTTCCTCGATCACGCCCTCGCCACCCTGCCGGCGCTGGACGCCGACCGCGTCGGCGTGATGGGCGGCAGCTACGGCGGCTACCTGACCGCCTGGCTGATCGGCCACACCGACCGGTTCGCGGCCGCCGTCGTCGAACGTGGCTACCTCGACCCGCACAGCTTCGTCGGCCACTCCGACATCGGCTGGTTCTTCATCGAGGAGTACAACGGCTCCCCCGACACCTGGGACGCCCAGTCGCCGATGGCGCTCGTCGACCGGGTGCGGACGCCGACGCTCGTGCTGCACTCGGAGCAGGACCTGCGCTGCCCCCTCGGTCCCGCGCTGCGCTACTACACGCGCCTGGTGCAGAACGGCGTGGACGCCGAACTGCTGGTCTTCCCCGGCGAGAACCACGAACTGTCCCGTTCCGGCCGGCCGCACCACCGGGTGCAGCGGTTCGCGGCGATCCTGGACTGGTGGGCCCGCCACCTGCCCGTGGCCGCCCCCGGTACGCTCGTGGGGTGACACGAGCGCGACGCCTGGCGGCCCTGGCGGTGGGGCTGGGCCTCGCCGCCGCGGGCTGCACCCAGGGCGTCCCGGCCGGGTCGCCGACGACGCCGCTGGCACCCTCGGCGTCCGTGACGACCCCGGCGGTCGACCTCACCGCGCCCGGCGTGGCGCAACGGGTCGTGCGTGAACTCGTGGCGGCGTCCGGCAGCTCGCAGGTGCTGATCGTCGACATCCGGCCCCACGAGGCCAGCGTCAGCGTGCTGGTGGGCGACGAACCGCACACCTGGGCCTTCCGGGACGGCGCCATCAAGGAGGTGCCCTCCGACCTGGCCTTCGTCGACCAGGTGGCGTTCGACCCGGAGCGGTTCAACCTCTCCGACGTCGGCGCCCTGTTCCGCACCGCGGCGGAACTGGCCGGCTCCGCGGAGGGCCAGCGGTTGCAGATCGTCGACCTGCAGCGCGTCGACCACTCCGCCGCGGACGTGAAGATGACCGTCTCCACGAACCCCGAGACCCGCACGGTCTTCTTCAACGCCGACGGAACCCTCGTGCCGACCCTCGACTTCCACACCGCCGCGGGCATCGCGGCGGGGCTCGCCGACGCCCGGGGGGACCACACCGCGGCCACCACCGTGGCCGTGGGCTCCGACGTGGGCGCCTACGTCGAGTTCCCCGGCCCCGACGGTGACACGATCGTGCGGCGGCAGCGGGCCGCCCGATTCCCCGTCACGGCCAGCCCGCGGGCCGGCGACGACACGCTCGCCCTGTTCGACCCGCGTCTGGTGGACGCCGCCGCGATCTGGCGGGTGCTGCAGCGGTACGCCGCCGTCGGTTCCTTCGGACCGACCACCGCCTGGTCGGTCGTCGTCGACCAGCGCGGCGGCGTCGCGGCCCCCCGGATGCACTTCACGGTGGGCGGGGCGCGGTCGGTCACCGACCTCGCGGGCAACCCCGTCAGCTGACGGCGCCCGCCACGTGCAGGTGCTCGGCCCCGGCGGCCGCCACCATGAGGTCCAGGGTCTCGGCAGGGCCGGCCAGCACCAGGAACTCCGTGTTGCGGCGCCGGCCGGCCTCCCCCACCCGGACCCCGGCCGGGGAGTAGATGCCGATCAGCGAGCCGACGTAACGGCGCGAGTCGAAGGCGAGCACCCGGACGTCCTGGCCCCGGCCGGCGGCCATGCCGACGAGTTCGTCGATCCCCACGTACCCCTCGTCGCTGAACGACGTCACGACGACCCGGGCGGGGACGGCCGCGATCGTCTCCGCGAGCGCGGCGTGGATGGTGCGCCGACTGTTGAACGCGCTACGGGTGGCGAGGTCGCGGGCGTCCACCCGCTTGCAGGCCACCCCGTAGTGGTCGGGGTCGTCCCAGCGGACGAGCGTCTCCCACACGTGGTAGTTGGTGAAGTAGCGGTGTTGGTTGTAGGGCGGGTCCAGGTAGGCGAAGTCCACCGGGCCCATCGTGCGGGCGTGCGCGAGGGCGTCCGCCCGGACGGCCCGGCCGGTGCCGGGCGTGAGCACCGGCGCCCGCAGGGCCAGTGGTCGCAGCGCCCGCGGCGGGTACGCCTTGAGGTAGGCCATCTGGACGCCGACCGTCGAGTCCACGCGGTCGGCGGCCTCGAGGAGCGAGGTCAGCAGCAGCGGCCGGAGTGCCGAGTCGGCGTAGAGCCGGTCGATGCCGTCGCGGATCGCGTCGATGCGGGCCCCGTTCTCGGGGTGGAAGTAGCGGGCCCGCTCGCAGAACACCCGGGTCACGTAGCCGGGTCGCGGCGGCAGGGCGCTGAGGCGGGCGAGGGCGTCCGTGACCTCGTCGGGGTCGACGGCCGCGGCGTCCGTCTCGACGTAGCACCGGCCCAGCTCGAGCGAGTAGGAGGCCAGGTCGACCGCCGTCGGTTCGATGCCGCGGCGGCAGAACTCCTGGGCGACGCGGGTCGTGCCGGTGAACAGGTCCACGGCGGTGCGGGCGCCCGCGGCGTCCGCCATCTTCCCCAGGACGCCGACGAGCGCCCGCTTCGATCCGAGGTACTTGATCACGCGGGCGCTCGTGAAGGGAGGATCGGCGCGGTCAGCCGACGGTGCTGAAGACCTGCTCGCAGACGTTCACGCCGTTGTTGAAGCCCTGGGCCAGCCAGTGCTTGCGCTCGGCCGAGGAGCCGTGCGTCCAGTTGTCCGGGTTGATGCCGCCCTGGGTGCGCTTCTGGATGTAGTCGTCACCGACCACCCGGGCCGCGTCCGCCACGCGGTTGAGGTCGTCCTGGTTGAGGGCGGCGATCGGCGAGTTCGGCAGGGAGGTGACGTTGGCCAGGTAGGCCCCGGCGTAGCAGTCGGCCTGCAGTTCGAGCCGCACCTGCGGCGAGTTCGGGCCCGTCTGCTGCCCGGCCTGCTGCACCTGCGCGAGGCGACCGGTGAGGTTCTGGATGTGGTGGCCGTACTCGTGGCCGACGATGTAGGCCTCGGCGGCGTCGCCGCCCATCGCGCCGAGTTGGCGCTGCAGCATGTCCTCGGTGAACGAGGGGGAGACGTAGACCTTGCCGTCATTGGGGCAGTAGAAGGGGCCCACGGCCTCGGTGGCGGTGCCGCAGCCGGTCGCGACCTGTCCCACGAACAGCACCGTGCCCCCCGGCTGGTAGCGGCTGCCCAGCAGGCCCGACCAGTACTGGTTGGCGGTGTTGGTGTAGACCACGTAGCGGCAGAGCCGGTCCTTCTCGACGTCGGCGCCCGTCTGGCACTGGGACATGTCGGTGCCCGGCTGGTTCACCGACGCGGTGCCGCCGCCCCCGAGCATTTCGGCGGGGTTGATGCCGAACAGCAGGGCCAGCACCAGCACGATGAGGCCCGACACCCCGCCGACGGCCACGCGGCCGCCGCCTCCACGGCCACCGCTGCGGTATTCGACCTGCGACGGGTCCAGCCGCGCATCCTGGTTGTACTGCACGCGTCCTCCGCTCTCCGGCTACGTCGCCCACCTTACCCAGCGGTCGCGCCGAATCCGAGCGGCCGAGGGTGCAAACCGTGCGTGGCCGACTGGATTGTGCTGCGGTGCTCGGCGATCATGGCTGGATGGAGATCGTGGGTGTGGAGGTCGGCGGGGGCGCCCCCGTGTTCGCCTTCACGCTCGGCCACGGAGAGGACCCCCACCAGGCGTCCTGGGAGCGCGGCTACAAGGTGATCCGCCCGCTGTCGGCGTCCGGGACCAAGGACGACCTGGTCGTCACGCTCCAGGTCACGCCGCACCGGCGTCCCGTGGTCCCGCGCGGGCCGCAGCGCATCCGTTCCCTCGCGCAGGCGGGCCGGCCGGGGGTCGCCCCCGTCGTCCGGCAGCGTCTGGCCGCCTACTCGCTGGTGATCTCCGAGCGGGGCATCCTGGCCACCGAGTTCTCCGACCGGACGGCGGTGCCCGGACTGTGGTCGTTGCCCGGCGGGGGCATCGACGAGGGCGAGAACCCCTCGCAGGCCGTGCAGCGCGAGGTCTACGAGGAGACCGGCCAGCTGGTCGACGTGCGCCAGTTCATCGACCTGCAGACCGACCACTGGATCGGGCTGTCCCCCAGCGGCGTCCTGGAGGACTTCCACGCCGTGCGCCTCATCTACGCCGCCCGCTGCACCGACCCCACCGACCCCGTGGTCCACGACGCCGGCGGCACCACGGCCGACTCGCTGTGGATCCCCGCCGATCGCTGGCGCGACCTGCCCTGGGCCACCGGCGCCCGGGCACTGATGATGCGGCACGCCACCCTCCAGTTGCGGCAGTGGCGCTTCGAGCGACAGCGCGAACGGATCTAGCCCACACCGCCGACGACGCCGGGGCGTCCGCTCGCATCCTGTCCGGACGCCGAACGGCCCGCCCCCGCTCGGGGACGGGCCGCCCGGTTGTGGTCCTGCGGGCCGGCGCAAGCGCCGCCCGGGGTCACTCCCGGAAGTAGGAGAGAATGCGCAGGATCTCGGTGTACAGCCAGACCATCGTGACCGTCAGGCCGAACGCGGCCCGCCAGGACTCCGAGGCCGGGGCACCGTTGCGGATGCCCTGCTCGATGTAGTCGAAGTCCATGATCAGGCTGGCGACCGCGAGCACCACGGCGACCGCGGAGACGATCCACGACAGCGGACCGGCCGACGGGCCGACGGCCACCAGGCCGGTGCTGACGCCGAACAGGCTCACGACCAGGTTCACCAGGTACATGGCCGCGATGCCCATCGTGGCGATGGTGACGATGCGGCGGAACTTGTTGGTGACCCGGATGCGGAAGTACTTGTAGGCGGCCAGGGTGACGCCGGCGGCGACGAAGGTGCCCAGGATGGCCTGCACCACGATGCCCGGGAACAGGTACTCGAACATCTTCGACAGGGCACCGATGAACAGGCCCTCGATGACCGTGTAGGCGACGACGGCCACCGGGCTGACGGTGCGCCGCATCGAGACGAGGAGCACGGTGATGAAGCCGACGATCGCCGTCACGATGATGGTCGGCATCAGCAGCGACAGGGGCATGACCATGAACACGGCGGCGGCGACCAGGAAGAGGCCGCCCATCGTGATGCCGGACTTGGTGATGACGTCTTCGATCGTCATGACCCCGCCGGCGGACGGGACCGGCGCCGGCTGGTAGCCGTACTGCTGGGCATAGGGCTGCTGAGCGTAGGGAGCCTGCCCGTACTGCGGCTGAGCGTACGGCGCCTGCCCGTAGGGGGGCTGGCCGTACTGCTGGTAGCCCTGCGGGCCGGGCTGAGCGTACTGGTCCGGGCGCTGGAACGCCTCGGGGCGACTCAGGACGGGGTTTGCCATTGCGAACGTTGTTCCTCTCAGGTGAAAGAGTCTGGGGTCCTCGGGTGGATCGCCCACGGCCGACGCCTTCGACACAACCACCCTACAAAACAGCCGACCGGCGTCGATTGTTCCCCAGCCTGGTTCGGGGACCAACCAGGGCCCCGCCCGACCCGGACGTCTGCGGCCCCGAGCGCCCGGTCACCCCGTGGCGGCCAGCGCGAAGGGCAGCACGGCGGACGCCCCGGCGCGGCGCAGCAGCCGCCCCGCCACTGTCAGCGTCCAGCGGGAGTCGGCGAGGTCGTCGACCAGCAGCACCGGACCGTCCAGCCCGGCGAGGGCGTCCGCCAGTTCCCGCCCGACGGCGAAGCGTCCCCACAGGTCCCGCAGCCGGAACGCCGAGTTCACGGACGCCGCCGGTCGCCCCGCGCCCGGCGCCAGATCGAGGGCCCCCAGGTAGGGCAGCCGGCCGGCTCGCGCGATGCCCTCGCCGAGGCCCGCCACGAGGCGGGGCCGGGACAGCGACGGCACGGTGACGACGCCCACCGGTCGGACCGCCCAACCCCACGCCCGGAGCGTGCCCACCACCGCCGCGGCCAGGTCGGCCGGCACGTCGGCGTCCACCGGGGCCCCGTCGGGACCGGGCGCGAACAGCCTCCGCAACGCGCCCCCCCAGCCCAGATCGGACAGGCGCGCCAGCACGCGGCCCTCCGCCAACTGCTCCCGGGCAGGGATCCGGCCCTTCAGCGGGACGCCGTCGGCGAACACGCCGAGGGTGTCCAGCCCCGCCGGCCACAGGGCCCGCGGCGCCAGTGGCACGCCGACCCGTTCGAGTTCGGCCCGGGCCCGTTCGGCCTGCGGCAGCGTGACGCCGGTGGGATACCAGGCGCCCGCGCAGACGTCGCAGCGGCCGCAGTCGGCGGCGTGCGGGTCGTCCAACGCGGCGGTCAGGAACCGCATCCGGCACCTGTCGAGGCGCTCGTACGCGAGCATCGCGGCCTGCTCGGCCGCCCGCGCCTCCGCGATGCGGGCGTAGCGGTCGGCGTCGTACCGCCACGGCGTCCCGGTCGCGACCCACCCGCCGGGACCGTGGTCGACGGCACCCTCGACCGCCAGGACCTTGAGCAGCAGCTCCAACTGGCTGCGCCGCAGGTCGACGCGCGCCTCGAGGGCGGCCACCCCCCGCCCTGCCGGGCCGGCGTCGGCGAGCGCCCCGAGCACGGCGTCGACCCACGCCTGGGTCGGCATCGCGTTCGTGGCGAAGTACTGCCAGATGGCGCGGTCCTCCTCCCCGGGCAGCAGGAGCACGTCGGCCGACGCGGTCGCCCGCCCGGCGCGCCCCACCTGCTGGTAGTAGGCGACCGGGCTGCTCGGCGCCCCGAGGTGCACCACGAACCCGAGGTCCGGCTTGTCGAAGCCCATCCCGAGCGCACTGGTGGCCACCAGCGCCTTCACCTCGTTCCGCTTGAGCGCTTCCTCCGCCTCGAGCCGTTCGGCGGCGTCCGTGCGGCCGGTGTACACGCGGACGTCGTGCCCCGCCTTCGCCAGCAGCGCCGCCGTGTCCTCCGCGGCGGCCACCGTGAGGCAGTACACGATGCCCGAACCGGGCAGGTCGCCGAGGTGCTCGGCGAGCCACGCCAGCCGGCGCCACGTGGTGCCCAGTTCGAGCACCCCGAGCCGCAGCGAGTCGCGCGCCAGGGGCCCGCGCACGGTCAGGACACCCCCGCCGCCCGCCGCGAGCTGCTCCTCGACGTCGGCGACCACCCGGGCGTTGGCGGTGGCGGTCGTGGCCAGCACCGGCACGCCGGGGGGCAGGGCGGCGATGAGGTCGCGGATGCGCCGGTAGTCGGGCCGGAAGTCGTGGCCCCAGTCGGAGATGCAGTGCGCCTCGTCGACCACGAGCAGGCCGCAGGCGGCCACCAGGCGCGGCAGCTGCTCGGCCCGGAAGCGCGGGTTGACCAGGCGTTCCGGTGACACCAGCAGCACGTCGACGCTGTCGTCGGCCAACTGCCGCTCGATCGCGGCCCACTCGGTCACGTTGGCGGAGTTGATGGCCGCCGCCCGGACGCCCGCCCGGCCGGCCGCCGCCACCTGGTCCCGCATGAGCGCCAGCAGCGGCGACACCACCAGGGCCGGACCCGCGCCGCGGCGGCGCTGCAGCAGCGCCGAGACGAAGTAGACCGCCGACTTGCCCCACCCGGTGCGCTGCACCACCAGCGCCCGCGCGTGCCGGTCGACCAGCGCCTCGATCGCCTCGAACTGGCCGGGATGAAAGGTGGCGTCGGGGCGTCCGGTCAGGGCGCGCAGCAGCGCCAGCGCGTCGGCGTGCAGGTCGTGGTCGGTCACGGAAGCACCCTCTCACCGGCCTCGGACAGTTCCCGGTGCCCTCGGTGGGACTCGAACCCACACTGGGGCGGGTTTAAGCCGCCTGCCTCTGCCGTTGGGCTACGAGGGCCTCAGTCCATCCTAGAGAGCCGGCCCCCCGGGAGCGTCGCCCCCGGGGCGCAGCAGGTCGAGGACGATGCCGTCCAGAATGTCGGCCTCGCTGACCCGCAGGTCGACCGGGCACCGGTCGCCGACCCGCGCCGCGATCAGCGCCCCGCCGCAGATGACGTCGGCCCGCTTCGGCTGCATCGTCGGGATGCGCAGCACCTCGGCCACCGGCATCCCCAGCAGCCGGTCCGCGAGTTCCCGCACCGCGGCCCTCGGCAGTACCGCGCCGTCCACCCGCGCCCGGTCGTAGGTCGGCAGGCCCAGGCTGATGGCGGCCAGCGAGGTGGCGGTGCCGCCCACCCCGATCCACGTCCGGGCCGCCGCCACCTCGACCCCCGAGCCCGCGATCAGCTCGTCGACGTACCGGGACGCCGCGGCGACCTCCGCCGCGGTGGGCGGGTCGGAGTGCAGGAACCGCTCCCGCAGCCGCACCGAGCCCACGTCCAGCGATCGCGCCGCCCGGACGACCGGCGCGCCGGCGGCGTCCACCGCCCCGAGGACGAGTTCGGTGGAGCCGCCGCCGATGTCCATGACGAGGACCGGCCAGGCGACGTCCCGCGCCACCGACAGGGCGCCGGCGAACGACAGGCGGGCCTCCTCGTCGCCCGAGATGATCTCCGCCTCCACCCCCAGCAGCGCCCGGACGCCGGCGAAGAACACCTCCCGGTTCGAGGCGTCCCGGGCCGCGGAGGTGGCGACGAACCGCACCCGCTCGGCGCCCAGGTGGTCGATGCGGGCCGCGAAGTCGGCGACGGCGTCCAGGGTGCGGGTGAGGGCCTCGGGCGCGAACCGGCCGGTGGCGTCCACCCCCTGCCCCAGGCGGGTCAGCCGCAGGTCCCGGTCGAGCTCGGCGAAGCCCGAGCCGTCCGCCTCGGCGACCAGCAGCCGCACCGAGTTGGTGCCGCAGTCGATGGCGGCGACGCGCCGCGTCACGACTCCTCCAGGCAGGGCCGCTCCCAGAAGGCGCCGATGCGCTCGAGGGCTTCGTCGCCGATCGGGTTGACGCCCCGGCCCGCCGCCAGGGCGTGCGCCACGAGCACGTGCAGGCACTTGACCCGGTCGGGCATGCCGCCGGCGCTGATGCCGCTGATCTCCGGCACGTCGTCGTCGCCGAGGGCGGCCCGGGCGGCCAGGTAGTGCTCGTGGGCGCGGTAGTAGCGGCCGGCCAGGTCGGCATCCCGCTGCAGCCGCTCCGACCACTCGGCCATCAGCCCCTCGGCCTCCAGCGTCGAGACGGCCGCCACCGCGCGGGGGCAGGTCAGGTAGAAGGTCGTGGGGAAGGGGGTCCGGTCCTCCAGCCGGGGGTACGTCGCGACGACGCCGGGCTTGCCGCACGGGCAGCGCCAGGCCACCCCCGCGACGCCGCGCGGGGTGCGGCCCAACTGGTCGGCGACGATGTCGAGTTCGGCGGACGTCAGCGGTGCGTACGGGTCGGCCACGGGGGCCAATGTAGCCACGCCGACGCCGCGCAGGCGAACCGCGGGCGGGCGGGACCCTGGATCAGCTCTTGGCGGGAGCGCCGTCGGCCGCCCGCACCGAGTCGGCGAGGCGGTCCCACCACCGGGTCTCGTCGGCCACCCCGGCTTCGGCGAGGCCCGAGCTCTCGCCCGCCTCCAGGACGACCTTGCCGTCGGTGCCGATGACGCGGTAGCCGGTCTCGCCCGGCAGCACCCAGCCCAGTTGCGTGCGGGCCTGACTCATCACGAAGGCGGGGTCGCGCCACCGCTGCAACTGGGCGTCGAGTTCGGACACCTGGGCGGTCCGTTCGGCGATCTGCGCGTTCGCGAGCGCGAGATCGCGCTGCTGGTTGACCAGGATGCGCAGCGAGTTCGCGTACGGCAGGGCCAGGATCGCGAACACCCCCAGCAGGACGAGCGCCCGCCGAGTGAACCCCACGTCCCGGAGCCGCGGCCGGGGCAGCCGCCGCGCCAACGCGCGTCCCGCGGCCCGCATCCCCGAGCCGGACGCCGTCGCCGCCGGCCCACCCTCGCTCGCCGACGCCGCGGACCGCGGCGTCCGGGTGCGCCGGGTGCGTCCCGGGCCCGCCGGCTGGCGGACCGTGCGCTCACGGGGCATGGGGGCGACCTCCTTCTCGTCCCTCCAGGATAGGCGGGCGGGCCGGGGCTGCCGCCGGGGCGCGCGGCCGCCCCGCCGATCCCTCACCGCAACTCGGCGATCCCTTCGATGTCGAGGCCGGCCTCGGCGATGACCCGCCGGGCCAGCGGCGTGTCCGCCCGGTCGATGCGGACGCAGACCCCGCAGTCCGAACTGAGGTGCCGCGGCACCGGGATCAGGCGGCAGGCGGCCCCGCGGGCGGCGAGCAACCGCTCGATCCGGATCGCGTGCGCGACCGTGTAGACCAGGACGACCGAGTGCGACGCACTCACCGCGTCCCTCCGGCGATGCTCCGCACGGCGGCGACAGCCCTGTCGACGTCCTCGGCGGTCGTGAACACGCCCGGCGCGAACCGGATGGTCCCGCTCGGGAAGGTGCCGAGGGTGCGGTGCGCCGCAGGGGCGCAGTGCAACCCGACCCGGCACAGCACGTCGTGCTCCTCCTCCAGGAGCAGCCCGACCTCGGCCGGATCCCGCCCGGCGAGGGTGAACGACACCGTGGCGGTCTGCCGCTCGGCGTCCCCCGGGCCATGGACGGTGACGCCCTCGATCCCGGCGAGGCCGGTCAGCAGTCGGCGCGTCAGGGCGATCTCGTGGCGGCGGACGTCCGCCACCCCTCGGTCCAGCACCCAGCGCACGGCGGCCGCCAGGCCGGCCAGGCCGACGACGTTGGGCGTCCCGGCCTCGTACTTGTCGGGCAGGAAGTCCGGCTGGAGTTCCTCGGACGAGCGGCTGCCGGTGCCGCCGCGCTTGAGCGGCGGCAGCGTGGCCGGGTCGACGCGGTCTCCGAGCACGAGCCCGCCGGTGCCCATCGGCCCCAGCAGCCCCTTGTGGCCCGTGAAGGCGAGCAGGTCGATGCCGTCGGCCACCACGTCGATCGGCACCGCCCCGGCCGTCTGGGCGGCGTCCACGCAGAACAGGAGGCCGCGGTCGCGGGCCAACCGGCCCACGGCGGCGACCGGCAGGATCGTGCCGGTGACGTTGGACGCGTGGGTCAGCACGATGACGCGAGTGCGGGGGCGCATGGCCGCCTCGACGTCCGCGACGGCCAACTCCCCGGTGGAAGAACAGGCGACGACGTCGACCCCGACGCCCCGCTGCTCCAGCGCCCGGAGCGGCCGCATGACCGCGTTGTGTTCCATGCTCGAGCAGAGCACGCGATCGCCCGGACGCAGCAGCCCGACGAGCGCGAGGTTCAGCGCCTCGGTCGCGTTCGCCCCGAACACCACCCGCAGCGGGTCGGACGCCCCCACGAGTTCCGCGATCCCCTCGCGGGCGTCGAACACCAACCGCGCCGCCTCGACGGCCCTGCGGTGCCCGGACCGGCCCGGGTTCGCCCCCACGTCGGCGAGGAACGCCGTCATGGCCTCGGCGACCCCTGGCGGCTTCGGCCAGGAGGTCGCGGCATTGTCGAGGTAGAGCACCCTCCCGGCGAGAGGCGTCACCGGTGCAGCGTCAGGCGGTACTCGTCGCCCACCTCGACCACCTCGACCCGGCAGCCGACCTGCTCGGCGGTGCGCCGAACGTTCTCGCGCTGCGTCGCCGAGTCGAGGAGCACCTCGATTGGGAACACCCCGGCGTCCAGGGCGCGGCGCGTCCGCAGGACCGGTTCGGGACAGGACAGCCCGCGGGCGTCAACGGTCGGCATGGCTGAGTTCCTCCATCGTGTCGAGTTTCGGCAGGCGCTCGCGCATCGTGGCGCCGATGATGAGGCAGACGACGAGCCCGAGCAGGACCGCCCCCATGCCGTACGGGGTGAGGCCACCCACCTTGACGACGCCGTCGGTCACCGTGTCCGCGGCACCCGCGAGCGCGAAGTTGTGGGCGAACGCCGCCCCGGTGATCATGCCGAGCACGAACACGGCCGCGTCCCCGTCGCCCTCCCCGGACAGGAACAACTGCCGGCCGGGGCAGCCGCCGGCCAAGGCGAAGGCCAAGCCCGCCAGCGTCATCCCGAGGAAGTTCCACAGGTGCGAGCTGTGCGCGATCGGCTGCCCGGTGAACCCCGGGTTGAACTGGCCGAGGGCCAGGTTCGTGACGAAGGCGGCGGCCAGCAGGGCGAGGACGCCGCTCAGCAGGTGGAAGTCGCGCATCAGGATGACGTCGCGGACGGCCCCCATGGTGCAGAAACGCGTGCGCTGGGCCAGGAAGCCGACCAGCAGGCCCACCGCCAGGGAGATGGCCACCGGCGCGGCCAGCGAACCCGGGCCCTTGGCGCTGAAGAAGATCGGCCCGCCCTCGCTGAACACGGGCTTCACCAGCAGGAGCACCAGCAGGCCCACCATCAGCGCCGGCATCACCCAGCCGACCAGCGGGTACGTCTTGGTGGCCCGCCCGAGCGTGTAGCCGTTCTTGAGGAACACCGTGCCGATACCGATGCCGACGACCAGGCCGGCGATGCCCAGCAGGGCGTTGAGGTCCCCGCCGGCGAGCCGCAGCGAGGCCCGCCAGGGACACCCGAGGAAGGCCAGCGCCCCGATCATGGCGAAGCCGCCGAGCAGGAAGCGCACGATCGGGGCCGAGCCCGCCCGGGCCCGGAACTCCTTGAACAGGTAGGCCGCGACCAGCGAGCCCAGCACGAAACCGATGATCTCCGGCCGCAGGTACTGCACGGGCGCCGCCCGGTGCAGGCCCAGGGCGCCCGCGATGTCGCGCTCGAAGCAGGCGACGCAGACGCCCATGTTGCCGGGGTTGCCGAGCTTCTGCAGCACCGGCGCCAGCACGCCGATGACCAGGCCGGCGGAAATGATCCCCCAGCGGGAGGCGAAGAAGCGATTCAGTTGGTCGCGCACGAGAGCGAATCCTCCACGGGTCGTTGGACGCCGTGGGTGCGGCGTCCGCGGTCAAGAGCTGGACGCCAGCGCTCGACCCCCGGGGCAACGGTGACCACGGGCTCGGGTCGGCGTCGCAGGCACCGTAGCACCGAAGCGCCCCCGAATGCCACGTGGACGCGATTCGCCCCGTTCGGCGGGGCAACGCAGCGGTGGCCGACCCCGAGGGGGCCGGCCACCGTCGCGTGGTCACCGCAGCGTGCGGTCACCGGGTGAGCGGGAACTACTGCGCACCCTTGAACCGCGGGAACGCCGAGGCGCCGGCGTACACGGCGGCGTCGTCGAGGTCCTCCTCGATGCGGAGCAGCTGGTTGTACTTGGCCACGCGGTCGGAACGCGCCGGGGCACCGGTCTTGATCTGGCCGCAGTTCAGGGCGACGGCCAGGTCGGCGATCGTGGTGTCCTCGGTCTCGCCGGAGCGGTGCGACATCATGCACTTGTAGCCGGCGCGGTGGGCCATGTCGACGGCGTCGATGGTCTCCGACAGCGTGCCGATCTGGTTCACCTTGACCAGCAGCGCGTTGGCGGTGCCGGCATCGATGCCGCGCTTCAGGCGCACGGGGTTGGTGACGAACAGGTCGTCGCCCACCAGCTGGACCTTGTCGCCGAGCTGCTCGGTGATGGTCTTCCAGCCCTCCCAGTCGTCCTCGTTGAGCGGGTCCTCCAGCGAGACGAGCGGGTAGGCGTCCACCCACTCGGCGTAGATGGCGGTCATCTCGGCGGCGGTCTTCTTGGTGCCCTCGAACTCGTAGGTTCCGTCCTCGGTGTAGAACTCGGACGCCGCGGCGTCCAGCGCGAGCGCCACGTCCTTGCCCGGCACGTAGCCGGCGGCCTCGATGGCCTCGACGATCAGGTCGAGCGCGGCGCGGTTGCTCTCCAGGCTCGGGGCGAAGCCGCCCTCGTCGCCCAGGCCGGTGGCCAGGCCCTTGGCCTTGAGCACGCCCTTGAGGGCGGCGTAGACCTCGGCGCCCAT
Organism: Propionibacterium sp.; assembly: GCA_012517965.1. Taxonomy (GTDB): domain Bacteria; phylum Actinomycetota; class Actinomycetes; order Propionibacteriales; family Propionibacteriaceae; genus Propioniciclava. The sequence goes on from JAAYTZ010000047.1 coordinate 29,985, forward strand.
GCGCAGCGCCTCACGGAACGAGTCGGCGCCGATCGGGGCGATCATGAACTCCTGGATGTCGACGTTGGAGTCGGCGTGCGCGCCACCGTTGAGGATGTTCATCATCGGCACGGGCAGGATGTGGGCGTTCGGGCCACCGACGTAGCGGTACAGCGGCAGGTCGGCGGAGTCCGCGGCGGCCTTCGCGACGGCGAGCGACACGCCCAGGATGGCGTTGGCGCCCAGCTTGCCCTTGTTGTCGGTGCCGTCGAGCTCGATCATGGCGGCGTCGATGGCGCGCTGCTCGGAGGCGTCGAACCCGATGAGCTCGTCCTGGATCTGCTCGACGACGTTCTCGACCGCCTTACGGACGGACTTGCCGCCGTAGACACTCTTGTCGCCGTCGCGCAGTTCGACGGCCTCGAACGCGCCGGTGGAGGCCCCGGACGGGACGGCCGCGCGACCGGAGGCGCCGTCCTCGAGGAAGACCTCGACCTCGACGGTGGGGTTGCCACGGGAGTCGAGGATCTCGCGCGCCACGATGAAATCGATGGATGCCACGTTGATGCCTTTCGGTTTGGTGACTCAACGTGCCTCAGCCTAGTGATCCGGGCGGACACGAACCACCTCGGTCCGGGAAGACGACCGAACGGAACGCCCCGGACCGCGCGGGGCGGCCCGGGGCGTCCTGGCTTGGGGCCGCTACTTGAGCGAACCGGCGGTGAGGCCGCCGATGATCCGGCGCTGGAACAGCAGCACCATGATCAGCAGCGGGACGGTGATGAGGACGCCGGCGGCCATGATCGTCCCGAAGGGCGTGTTGAAGCCCAGGGAACCGGTGAACTGGTTGACCGCGACGGGGGCCGTCATCATCGCCTTCGTCGTGCCGAACGTGTTCGCGATCATGAACTCGTTCCAGACGGCGATGAACACCAGGATGGCGGTCGTGAAGACGCCGGGGGCGGCCAGCGGCATGATGATCTGCCGGAACGCCTGGGCGGGCGTGCAGCCGTCGACCATGGCCGAGTGCTCGAGTTCGACCGGCAACTGCCGGAAGTACGCCGTGAGGTTCCACACGCACAGCGGGAGGCCGAACGACAGCGACGGCAGGATGAGCGCCTGGTAGGTGTTCATCCAGTTCGGGAACCACCCGTAGGAGCCCGTGAACATCTTGAGCAGCGGGACCAGCAGGGTGATGCCGGGGAACATCGAGGTGCCGATGATGATCGCCAGGATGACCCCCTTGCCCCGGAAGCGGAGCCGCGCGAGCGAGTAGGCGCCGAGGATGCCGAACAGCAGGGTCAGCACGGTCGTGACCGAGGAGACGATCACCGAGTTGAGCAGCGCCCTGCCGAAGTTGTTCACCGGGGAGAACACCGCGATGAAGTTCTCGGTCGACGGCGGGTTCGGCAGGAAGTCGTTGCTCATGCCCATGGTGGGCAGGCGCAGCGACGACACGATCATCCAGTAGAACGGCAGGAGGCAGTAGATGACGATCGCCGCCATGCCGAGCACCGACAGGACGGCCGTGACCCAGAACCTGGCGTCGCGGACCGGCTTGTTGAGGGCCGCGACCTCGTCCTGCGAGGTGCTGTAGGCCGGGGTCAACTGGGTGCCGGGGGTGCTCACTGTTGTCCCTCCCCGCTCGTCGTGGTGATGACGCCGCCGCCACCGACGGACGCCGCGGGCTGCCCGTGGGCCGCCGCCTTCGCCGCGAGACGCCTGCGCTTCTTCTGCGCCGCCACGGCCTTGACCTCCTCGTCACCGATGACGTCGGCGCCGAGCAGCTTGATGAACAGGAACGCGACCACGGCGACCAGCAGGAACAGCAGCACCGAGTACGCGGCCGCCGGACCGTACCGGGTGGCCCGCGCCTCGACGAACGCGAACGTCGAGAGCGTGTCCACGGAGTACTTGTTGAGGCCCATCATGCCGTAGGGCAGTTCGAAGATGGCCATGGTCGACAGGGTGCGGAAGAGCACCGCCACGACCAGGGCGGGCTTCATGAGGGGCAGCGTGATCTGGGTGAACTGCCGCCACGCGGACGCGCCGTCCACCTTGGCGGCTTCGTAGACCTGGGTGTCGATCGTCTGCAGGCCGGCCAGCGCCATCAGCCCGATGAACGGGGCGGTCTTCCAGACATCGGCGATGATGATCGCCAACTGGCTCCAGGCGTTGTCCTGCAGCCACAGGATCTTGGTACCGATGATCTTGTTGGCGACGCCGTCGGCGTCGAAGATCAGCTTCCACATCATGGCCGAGACGATGGTCGGGATCGCCCACGGCACCAGGATCGCGGCACGCACGATGCCCTGGCCCCTGAAGGCCTTGGCCATGATGAGGGCCATCGCGACGCCGAGCACGGTCTCGAGCGCCACGCACACGACCGTGAACCACATGTTGTTCAGGAAGGCGTTCGTGAGGCGTGGCATGGTCCCCCACACGCCGGCGACCGTGTCGGCGGTGGCGGAGTTGAAGGCGTTCAGGTAGTTGCCCAGCCCGACGAACTGCTCGGACGACACAACCATGCCGGTGTTCGGATCGGGGGCGTCGCTCTTGAAGAACAGCGACTCCCGGATCGACAGGAACACCGGGATGATGACGACGACGCCCAGCACGAGCATCGTGGGTGACAGCAGCAGCGCGGCGAGCTGGCCCTGGCCGTCGCTCAACGCATTCTTCTTGCGCTTGGCAGGCGGCGCCGCCGCCTGAGTGATGGTGGACAAGTGAGACCTCCTGAGCAGAAGGCGGCTGGCACCGGCCGGTGCCAGCCGCCCCGAGTGGACGATTCCCAGCGCCGACCTACTTGGTGAGGGTCTCCAGCTTGGTCTGCAGACCGGCGAGGGCGGCCTTGACGTCGGTGGTGGGGGTCTTGACGATCCCGTACGCGGTGTCCTGGATGGCCAGGGTCACGTCGGAGTACCGGACGGCCTTCGGGCGGGCCTTCGCTGTCGCGATCGACTCCTTCAGAACCGGCAGGTAGGGGAACTTCGCGACGAGTTCGGGGTCGGCGTACAGCGCCTCGTACGTCGGCGCCTGCGAGGAGGCGAGGAGGTTCTCCTTCTGCATCTGCGGTCCGCACCACCAGAGGATGAAGTCCTTGCAGGTGCCCGGGTTCTTCGCCGTCTTCGTGATCGCCATGTTGTGGCCACCGAGGGTGGAGACGCCGGTGCCCGTGGCGCCGGGCAGCAGGGCCACCGCGAACTTGCCGTTGACCTTGGACGAGCCGTCGGTCTTCTGGGCCAGCGAGTACACGTAGGGCCACTGGCGCAGGAAGATCAGCTTGCCGTCCTGGAACGCCTGGCGCGAGGGCTCCTCGCTCCAGGTCGACGCCTCCGCCGGGATGACGCCGTCCTTGAACGCGTCGGCCATCGCCTGGACGCCCTTGGCGGCGGCGTCCGTGTTGACCGTGGGCTTGCCGTTGGCGTCGAGGAACTCGCCGCCGCCGCCGTTGAGCCACTCGGCGAAGTTGCAGGTCAGGCCCTCGTACTTCTGGAACTGGCCGCCCATGATGTTGATGCCGGGGTTCGTGGCCTGGATCTTCCTGCCGATGGTGATCATCTCGTCCCACGTCTTCGGCGGCGCGGTGACGCCCGCGGCGTCCAGGAGGTCCTTGCGGTAGTACAGCATCGCGCCGTCGGACGTGGACGGGAAGCAGTAGAGCTTGTTGAAGTACGTGCAGGCGTCGACGGCCGGCTTGAGGTAGCCGGTGGTCGGGAACTGGGCGGCGGGCAGCTCGACGATCATGCCGTTCGCGGCGAACTGCGCGGTCCAGACGACGTCGACGGACAGGACGTCGTAGCCGGCCGAGCCGTTCGTGTTGAAGTTGTCGATCATCTTCTGCTGCTGCTCGTCGGCCTTGTCCGACAGCTCGATCAGCGTGACCTTCTCGTTCGGGTGGTCCTTGTTCCACTTGTCGATGGTCGGCTGGACGTAGCCGGAGGTGTCCTTGCCCTGGACGTAGGTGATGGGACCCTTCTTGGTCCAGTCGATGCCGGCGGCGCCGCCACCGGTCGCGGCGGGCGTGGTGGCACCGCCACCGCTGCTGCAGGCCGACAGCGCACCGGCAGCGGCCACGCCCAGCGTGCCGATCAGCAGTGAACGGCGGGTGAGTTCGGGACGGCTCATTGATACCTCACTTCGGTCGATCTCGGCACCCACTCTAACGGCACCAAGCTGGTACGAACACTAGAACCCACAGCCCCCCACGACAATTGACTCAGGGAGATTCCCAGGTTCGCACGTTCAAAACCTGAGCAGTGATTGAACTTGTGTTGAGTTCAGATCCCCGGCGCCTCAGCCGCCCGCACGAGCTCCTCGAGGGCGCGCAACGCGGCGCGGAGGGCCTGCTCGGCGTCCACCCCGGACGCCGTCGCCCGAGCCACGATGGCGAGCAGTGCGGCGCCTGCGGCGTCGGCGTCCAACGGTTCGTCGGGCAGGTCCACCGGGACGCCGTGGGCCCGGGCCCGCGCCACGACCCGCCCCGCCCGCGCCAGGGCGGGGAGCGTGAGCGGGATGCCGTCCAGGGCCGAGGTGCGCGCCTTCTCCGCCCGCTTCCGCCGCTCCCAGGACGCGAGCACGTCGTCGGGCAGGGGGGCGTCCGTGAACACGTACGGGTGCCGGGCAACCAGCTTGTCCGCGATGCCGCGCGCCACGTCGGCGAGGGTGAAGCGCCCCTCCTCGGCGGCGATCTCGGCGTGGAAGAACACCTGCAAGAGCAGGTCGCCGAGTTCCTCGCACAGGTGTTCGTCGGACCCTGACTCGATGGCCTCGACGACCTCGGCCGACTCCTCCACGAGGTAGCGCACGAGCGAGCGGTGCGTCTGTTCGGCGTCCCAAGGGCACCCGAGGCGCAGGGCATGCATGACCGCGCTCAGGCGCTCCAGTTCGGACGCCGCCACGGCCCTGCTCAGTTGGTGGCGGCCTTGGCCGGACGCGACAGACTGCCGGACTGCCCGTCGAGGGAGCACAACTCCTTCGACCAGTTGCCGTAGCGCGGGTTCACCGAGACCGGGACCGCCGCGCAGCCCGCCAGGAAGGCCTCCTCGCCGAGCTTGGTGCGGGTGTAGACGTAGTCCGCCATGCGATCCGCCAGCATGCCGGCGCCGAGTTGCTGCAGTTGGGCCAGCGAGGGGTTCGCGCCGATCGTCTCGGCGCGGGTCGCGTCGGTCAGCGTCACCCCGCTGGCCGCGGCCACCTCACCGGACACCAGCCCCTGCACGAGCGCGTTCGCGACCGGCGCCAGGTACAGGCCGGCGTCGTTGGTCTGGTCGGCGGCGGCCACCGCGTCGGCGGCCTGCCGGACCTGGACCTCGGTGAGCGTCGCGCCGGCCACCCGCGCGGCAACCCCGCTGTCGTGGACACAGCCGGACAGGGCGAGCAGGCCGACCGCGGTGGCGGCCAGAACACGACGTGCCTTGATCACTTCTGACATCTCCTTGCGCCCGTCCGGGCCTCGGCAAGCACGACCACCGGGAGTCCCGGCACCGGCGATCCTAGTCCGATCCGACCTCCGCGCGTCGGCGGACCGCGGCCCGGGAGGTCAGCGGAACAGGTCCTCGACCGCCTTGCTCGCCCAGGCCAGCAGGTCGGCGTCCTTCACCGGGGTGCCGGTGATCGGTCGCGTCATCGGCCGCGGCAGCAGCACCTGCCCGAGCGCCTTGCGCACCTGGGCGCCTGGGTAGAGGCGGTTCATGCGCAGCACCCGCGACTCCGGCAGGTCCGCGGGACTGAACCGCACGAAGTTGCCCGCCATGATCGCCTCGGTCAGCCCCACGTCGCGGCACAGCAGCCGGAACCGGGCCACCTCGATCAGCGCGGCGACCTCGGGCGGCGGGGCCCCGTAGCGGTCGGTGAGCTCCTCGCGGACGCCGTCCAGGTCGGCGGCCGAGCGCACCGAGGCGAGCCGCTTGTACATCTCCAGGCGCAGGCGCTCGGACTCCACGTAGGTGGGCGGCAGGTGGGCGTCCACCGGCAGTTCGATCTTCATCTCGGGCTCGGGCTCGGTGTCCTCGCCACGGAAGTCGGCAACCGCCTCCCCCACCAGCCGCAGGTACAGGTCGAAGCCCACGTCGGCGATGTGGCCCGACTGTTCGCCGCCGAGCAGGTTGCCGGCGCCGCGGATCTCCAGGTCCTTCATCGCGATCGCCATGCCGGCGCCCAGGTCGGTGTGGGCGGCCATCGTGGCCAGCCGGTCGTGGGCGGTCTCCGTCAGCGGCTTCTCGGCGGGGTAGAAGAAGTAGGCGTAGCCGCGCTCCCGTCCCCGACCCACCCGGCCCCTGAGCTGGTGGAGTTGCGACAGGCCCAGCAGGTCCGCCCGTTCGATGAGGAGCGTGTTCGCGGTCGAGATGTCCAGGCCGGCCTCCACGATGGTGGTGCAGACCAGGACGTCCGCGCGCCGCTCCCAGAAGTCGAGCATCACCTGCTCGAGCGCCTTCTCGTTCATCTGGCCGTGGGCCACGGCGACGCGCGCCTCGGGGACGAGCTCGGCGATCTTCTTCGCGGCCCGCTCGATCGTGCCGACCCGGTTGTGGATGTAGAAGACCTGGCCCTCGCGCGCCAGCTCGCGCCGGATCGCCGCCCGCACCTGACCCTCGTCGTACGGTCCGGCGAACGTCAGGACCGGGTGGCGTTCCTCCGGCGGGGTGCCGATGACGCTGAGCTCGCGGATGCCCGTCACCGCCATCTCCAGCGTGCGCGGGATCGGGGTGGCCGACATCGCCAGCACGTCGACGTTGAGGCGCAGCTTCTTCAGCGCCTCCTTGTGCTCGACCCCGAACCGTTGCTCCTCGTCGATGACGACGAGGCCCAGGTCCTTGAACCGGACGGCGTCCGAGAGCAGCCGGTGCGTGCCGACGACGACGTCCACCGATCCGTCCGCGAGCCCCTCGATCGTTTTCTTCGCCTCCGCCTCGGACTGGAACCGGCTCAGCGCCGCGATCGTCACCGGGAAGCCGGCGTACCGTTCGGCGAAGGTCGCGTAGTGCTGCTGGACGAGCAGGGTCGTCGGCACCAGCACCGCCACCTGCTTGCCGTCCATGACGGCCTTGAAGGCGGCCCGCACCGCGATCTCGGTCTTGCCGTAGCCGACGTCGCCGCAGATCAGTCGGTCCATCGGGACGATCTGCTCCATGTCGGACTTGACCTCGTCGATCGCCGCGAGCTGGTCGGGTGTCTCGATGTAGGAGAACGCATCCTCGAGTTCGCGCTGCCAGACGGTGTCGGCGCCGAACGCGTGGCCCTGGGACGCCTGCCGGGCGGCGTACAGCTTGATCAGTTCGGCGGCGATCTCCCGGACCGCCTTCCGCGCCCGCGACTTGCGCTTCGCCCAGTCGGCGCCGCCGAGCCGGTCGAGGGCCGGAGCCTCGCCGCCGACGTAGCGGGTCAACTGGTCGAGTTGATCCATCGGCAGGAAGAGGCGGTCGCCCGGCTGGCCGCGCTTCGACGGCGCGTACTCGACCACCAGGTACTCGCGGGCGGCGCCGGCCACGGTGCGCTGCACCATCTCGACGTAGCGGCCCACACCGTGGGCGTCGTGGACGACGTAGTCGCCGGCCTTCAGCTCCAACGGGTCGACCTGGTTGCGGCGGCGGGTCGGCATCTTGCGCGCCGAGCGGTCGAGGTCGGCCTGGCCGGAGAGGTCGCCGGCGGTGAACACGGCCAGCGGCGGCGACACCATCGAGAAGCCGTGCGGCAGGTCGGCGACGACCACGTCGACGCGACCGGCCAGGTCGTGGTCGGCCAGCACCTCGCGCAGGCGCGCCGCCCGGCCGGGACCGTCGGCGACCAGCACCACGGTGGCACCGGCGGCGACGGCGTCCGCCATGGCGCCGAGGGCGCGCTCGGTATCGCCGCGGAAGACCTCCGCGGCCCCGGCGGCCACCTGGCGGGAGGCGGGGTCTTCGGCGAACGCCGACAGGGTCCACCAGGCCAGGCCGCGGCCCAGGGCCGCGGCGCGCACGTCGCCGAGGGACCAGTACGCGGACGCCCCCAGGTCGATCGGCGCCGCCCCGCCCTCGGCGGCCCCCGCCCAGGCGGCGGCGAGGAACTCACGGGAGGTCTCGTGCAACTCCAGGGCGCGGGCGCGCACCTTCTCGGGGTCGGCGACCGCGACGATCGTGTCGGGCGGCATCACGTCGACCAGCAGTTCCAGCCGGTCGACCAGAGCCGGAGCGAGCGCCTCCATGCCGTCGACGGCGTGCCCGTCGGCGATGCGCTCGAACAGCTCGCGCAGGTGGCCGGGGATGGCGCCGTTGCCGGCGTGGGCCCGGGCCCGGGCGCGCACCTCGTCGGTCACCAGCATCTCCCGGCAGGGGGACGCCGTGATCTCGGCCAGCGTCTCCGGCCCCGAGCGCTGGTCGGCCACCTGGAAGCGCCGGATCTCCTCGACGGTGTCGCCGAAGAAGTCGATGCGGACGGGATGCTCCTCGGTCGGCGGGAAGACGTCGATGATGCCGCCGCGCACCGCGAACTCGCCGCGGCGCTCGACGAGGTCGACGCGGGTGTAGGCCGCGTCGGTGAGAGCGGTGGCGAGGTCGCCGATGTCGTAGTCGCGGCCGGCCACGATGCGCACGGGGCGTAGCTGACCCAGGCCGGACACCTGCGGCTGGAGGGCGGCCCGGACCGGCGCGACGATGACGCGGGGGGCCGGCTGGTCGTCGGTGCCGGCGAGGCGGCGCAGCACGGCGAGGCGTCGGCCGACGGTGTCGGAGCGCGGGGACAGCCGCTCGTGGGGCAGCGTCTCCCAGGCCGGGTAGTAGGCGACCTCGCCGGCGCCGAGCACGGACGCCAGCGACCCCGCCAGCGCTTCTGCTTCGCGGTAGGTGGAGGTGATGGCGAGCAGGGGGCGTCCGGTGCCGCTCAGCGCGGCCAGCAGCAGGGGCCGGAGTGCCTCCGGGGCGGCGACATCGGCCGTCGCCACGGCCCCGGTGCGGGCGTCGTGGAGGAGCTCCGCCACCGCCGGCTCCGACGCGACGAGCTCGACCAGGGCGGCAAGATTCACCGGGCCAGTGTAGTGAGGTGAGGGACTGGGTCCGTTCGGGCCGCCCGGGGGTGGAGCGCCCACCCCAGCACCCTGGACGCCCAGCCGACCGGAACCCCAACCACACCCGCGACCCCCAGCCTCACTTGCAGCCCCCAGCCCCACCCGCGACCCCCCAGCCCCGCCCCGGGGCTTCGCCCCGCGCATGACCGACACCCTCCACATCCCGGCCCCTCTGGGGTCCTCCGTCGCGCCGGTCACGATCCCAGGGGGACGCACCCCCATCGCCAAACTCGTTGCGGATACGCAACACCCCCCACCCCCGACAGACGAACCGGGCAGCAGAACCAGCCGAAACAGGACCATCACAAGGACAGATGGCGACAAGGGCTGTGGATTCAAGGACGGCAAGGGGTGGGGACCAGCAGGGCCAGAGGTTGCAGGCCCAAGGGCACCCACAGACACAGCCGCAGCGACCTCGATCGGTGGACCACCCCCCGCGCACGCCGTGGCCGGGCGCCAGGCTGGAGGCTTTCGCACGCCCTGCCTCTCAGCGAGCCGGCGGCGTTGGCGGCCGACCCGATGGAGCGCCACCCATCAAGGACCGACCGTTGCGTGGGCATCGACCGGACGAGGGGCGGTCCAGGCATCCCCCCCGACAGGACCGACCGTTGCGGATACGCAACAAAACGCACCAACACACACCCGCCCTGACCTGCAACCCGTGGCCGCCGCACCCTCGGTCTCGAAGCACGGCGCCGTCCTGCCTCACGCTAAGGAGATAGGGGGATTGGGCAGCCCCCGCGACGCTCCATGGATACACCGGCCATCCTTGCGACGCTCCACGAGACATGGAGGCACGGACCATCACAACGTCGGCCAGGTCTGCCAGGTCGGCCAGGTCTGCCAGGTCGGCCAGGTCTGCCAGGTCGGCCAGGTCGGCCAGGTTGCCGTCGACGCTCCGCGAGGAGGCTGGCGCACCAGGTCGGCAGGGCGCACCCGCCGTAGCAGCCCTCTCAACCGGCGCCGGGCCATCGACCCCGTTGCATTCCTGCAACAAAACGTAGGATCACACCATGCCCACCCCGAATCACCGCCCCGACGTGGACCGGGTGTCCGAACTGAACCCGGCGCACGAACTGACCGCCGCCAGGCTCTCGCGCGGGCTCTCGGTGCGGGCGCTGGCCAGGATCAGCGGCGTGGCGGCCAGCACGATCGTCCGCATCGAGCGGGGCGAGACCGACCCCACCGTCGGCACCTTCGGCAGGCTATTGAACGCCTGCTGGCGCAGCCTCCAGGTCAGCGAGGGAGCGGCTCGCGCGAGCAGCACGCCCTTCGGCCTGCTGCCCGCCGCCGAGGCGGTCGCCCGCCATGCAGCAGAGGTCGCGGAAATCGTCGAGGAGAGCGGGGGCCGCAACATCAGGTTGATCACCGCCGACACTCCGGGCTGGGAGGACCTCGATCAGGAGGTTGTCCTGCTCGTCGAGCGGGACGAGCAGTACCGGTCCGGTGAGTTCTACCCGTTGCAGACCGAACTGCGCCTACTGACGGGGTGCTACGTGACGGTGGTCTGGGACCACGGCGACCAGGAACCGCTGGTGAACGCGCGCCGCTGTGCGGCCCCCCTGCTGCCCGTCACCGATTGACCCGGCGCGCTCAGGAGTTGAAGCGGTTCTGCGCCTCGACGAGCCCGCGACCGATGAGGACCTCGACGGCGTCCGCCGCCCGCTCGATGCCGAGCGCCAGCTCCTCCCGCAGCGACGCCGGGAACGGCGAGAGCACGAAGTCGGCCGGATCCTGGCGGCCCGGGGGGCGTCCGATACCGAACCGAACCCGATGAAAGTCGCCGGTGCCCAGGTGCGCCCGGATCGACCTGAGCCCGTTGTGCCCGTTGTCACCGCCGCCCAGCTTGAGCCGGAGCCGGCCGAACTCGAGGTCCAGTTCGTCGTGCACGACCACCAGGTGGGCGGGGTCGATCGTGAAGAAGGCCGCTGCCTTCTTCACCGGCAGGCCGGACTCGTTCATGTAGGTGCGGGTCTTGAGGAGCACGACCTGCTGGGCGTCCGCGCCGACCCCGCCGATCCCGGACGCCGTCAGCCTCGTCTGCGCCACCTCGGCCCGCATCAGACGCGGGCTCGTGAAGGACGCCCGGGCCCGCCGAGCCAACGCGTCGACCACCATCGCGCCCACGTTGTGCCGGTGAGTCGCGTAGGCCGGGCCCGGATTACCGAGCCCGGCCACGAGCCAGGGAGCCAAGGAGAACGCCTACTCGGCAGCCTCGGCCGACTCGCCCTCGGCTTCGACGGCCTCACCCTCGGCCTCCTCGGCCTTCGGCGCGACCACCGACACGATGACGTTGTCCTCGGCCGCCTCGGCGCCGTGGTAGGTGGCACCCGCGGGCAGCGTCAGGTCGGCGACGGTGATGCGGTCGCCGGCACCCAGGCCGGCGATGTTCACCTCGACCGACTCGGGGATGTGGGTGGCCTCGACCTCGAGCGCCAGCGTCTGCTGGTCCTGGTTGAGCACCAGATCGGGCTCGGCCAGCTCGCCGACGATCACCAGCGGGATCTCGACGGTGACCTTCTCGCCCCGGCGGACCAGGATCAGGTCGACGTGCTCGAGCGTGCCGCGGATCGGATCGCGCTGCACCTGCTTCGGCAGCGCCAACTGGGTCTTGCCGCCCACCTCGAGGGCGAGCAGGGCGTTGGCGGTCCGCAGCGCCAACTGCGTCTCGTGGGCGGGCAGCGTCAGGTGCACCGGGTCGGTGCCGTGGCCGTACAGCACCACCGGCACGTTGCCCGCGCGACGGATGCGCCGCGACGCGCCCTTGCCGAACTCGTTGCGCGGCTCCGCCGCGATCTTGATCTCATTGGCCATGTGAACTCCTACCACCTTGCGTGCTCAGTCCGGCAAGGGAGGACGCCTTGTCGATCACGGGCCCAGGGCCCCTCGCCGAGGTAACCCGGGCATCCTACCCCACACCTCCGACGGCCACGAAACCGGACGCCCCCCGCGCCACCGCGCGACCGAACAGCTTCAGAGGTGGCGCTTGTTGGTCATCAGCGAGGTCACCGATCCGTCGGTGAACACCTCCTCGATCGCCTTCGCGATCAGGGGGGCGATGGACAGGACGGTCATCTTCGGGATGGCGCCCACGTCGGCGACCGGCAGGGTGTTGGTGACGATGACCTCTTCGAAGTCCGACTCGTTGAGGCGCGTGATCGCCGGGCCGGACAGGATCGGGTGCGTCGCCGCGCAGATCACCTGGGCGGCCCCGTGCTCCTTGAGCACCTTGGCCGCGCCGCAGATCGTGCCGGCCGTGTCGATCATGTCGTCGACCAGCAGGCACACCCGCCCCCGCACGTCGCCGACGACCTCGCCGACGGCCACCTCGTTGGCCTTGTTCGGGTCGCGGCGCTTGTGGATGATCGCCAGCGGCGCGCCGAGCCGGTCGGTGTACATGTCGGCCAGGCGGACGCGACCGGCGTCCGGCGACACGATCGTCATGTTCTCGACGGCGTACTTGGACTTGATGTAGTCGGACAGCACCGGCAACGCCATCAGGTGGTCGACAGGTCCGTCGAAGAACCCCTGGATCTGCGAGGCGTGCAGGTCGACCGACATCAGCCGGTGCGCCCCCGCCGTCTTGTAGAGGTCGGCGACCAGCCGGGCCGAGATCGGCTCGCGGCCGGCGTGCTTCTTGTCCTGGCGTCCGTAGGGGTAGAACGGCGAGACGACCGTGATGCGTTTCGCCGACGCCCGCTTGAGGGCGTCGATCATGATCAACTGCTCCATGAGCCACTCGTTGACCGGGGCGCAGTGCGACTGGATGACGAAGGCGTCCGCGCCGCGCACCGACTCCTCGTAGCGCACGTAGATCTCGGAGTTGGCGTAGGTGACCTGGCGGGTCGGGACAAGGTCGACGTGGAGCAGGTCGGCGATCTCCTCGGCCAGCTCCGGGAAGGCACGCCCGCTGCACAGCATCAGGTGTTTGTTGTTCGGCCTGGTGATGCCGCTCACTGGCTGTCCCCTTGCACACGTCCGTCCTTGACGGGCGTCATCCTACTGACGTCCCGGGCCGGACGCCTCCGGCGTCCGCCTCAGGGGCGGCGGTGCTCGTCGCGCACCGTGAGCGACGGCACCTGCTCGCCCTCGGCCACCCGGGCGGCCCGGAGCTCGACGAACGAGCCGACGCGGGCGCCCGCCTCGATCTCGGTGCCGGGACGCAGGTGGGCGAACGGGCCGACGGTGGCCCCGGCCCCGATCGTGACCAGGTTCCCGTGCGTGCGGATCACCGTGGCGCCCTCGCCGACCTCCGCGTCGCGCAGCGTCGTGTCGGGGCCGACGGTGGCCAGCGACCGGACCGTCGTCGCGCCCTCCAGCGAGGTGCCCGGCAGCAGGGTGACGTCAGGCTCGATGTCGACGCTGTCCTCGATCCAGGTGGTCGCGGGATCGATGATGGTGACGCCAGCCTTCATCCAGGCCCGGCAGATGCTCTCGTTCTTGACCCTGCTGAGCGTGGCGAGTTGCTCGCGGTCGTTGACGCCCTCGGCCTCCCAGCGGTCGGCGAGGACCATGGGGTGCACGTGGCCGCCCTGGGCCCGCGCGTACGCGATGACGTCGGTGAGGTACAGCTCGCCCTGGGCGTTGTTCGTCGTCAGGGACGCCAGCCCGGCACGCAGCACGTCGGCGTCGAAGACGTAGATGCCGGCGTTGATCTCCCGGATCGCGACCTGCTCGGCCGTGCAGTCCTTGCGCTCGACGATCCGGACGACCTCGCCGTCCTCGTCGCGCAGGATGCGGCCGTAGGAACCCGCGTCGTCCAGCACGGTGGTGAGCACGGTCACGGCATCCCCGTGCTCCCGGTGGACGCCCACGAGCGCCCGCAGCGTCTCCCCGGTGAGCAGGGGAACGTCACCCATCGTCACCACGACCTCGCCGTGGACGTCCGGGATGGGGATCAGACCGCAGCGGACGGCGTCTCCGGTGCCGCGCGGATTCTCCTGGACGGCGGTGGTCACGTGCGGAGCGATCTCGGCGAGGTGCGCCTCGACCTGGTCGCGCTGGTGGCCGACGACGACGATCAGGTGCTCAGGCTCGACCGCGGCGGCGGCGTCCACGGCGTACGACAGGAGCGTCCGGCCGGCCACCTTGTGGAGGAGCTTCGAGGTCCGCGACTTCATGCGCGTGCCCGCCCCGGCGGCGAGGACGACGACCGCCGCCACGCCCTGCGTCTCGACCGATGCTGCTGCCATGACCCACTCCTCCACGATCGGCTGCCCGCTGACCCGGCTGGCGGCGACCACCGCCCGGCCAGCACCCTACCCGGCTCACCGGCCGGCGGACCGCCCGTCGCCGAGGTCCACGCTCAGCACCCGGAGCCCCGCGGCGTCCGCGACGACCAGGAGGTCCTCGCCGGCATGACCGTCGAGCGCGGCCAGGACGGCGTCGGCGTCCCACGCCGGCGCGGGCGCGTCGAGCCGCACCCAGCCCTCGACCCGCGCGCCGGTGGCGCGGACCAGCCGCCGCTCGAGGTCCGGGTCGTCGACGCCGACCAGGACGATCGAGCGGGGTCCGGCCGGCTGGCCGGCGGTGACGGTGCGGGCGCGGTCGCTGCGGAACACCGTCCCGTGGTAGGCCGACACCGCCGCCGTCGCCACCAGGACGCCGAGGCCGTAGCGCGCCTCGCGCACCGTCGACGCGCCCGGGGCTCCCGAGACGAGGTCCTGGAAGAACGTCAGGGCCACCGCGATGAGGGCGACGACGGCCGCCACCCCGGCGACGCCGAAGAGCAGGACGAGGAACACGCGGCGGGTGAGGGAGGCCGCTTCCGGGCCGGGGGCGGCGGCGACCGCAGCCCTGATGCGCCGCCAGTACAGCCACCACACGGGGACGCCGACCGCCAGCAGCGTCCCGGCGGCCAGCGCGGTGTTGCGGACGGTCAGGCCGACATCCTCCCCGGGGGTGGCGGCCTCGATGAGCGCCACCAGGATCGTGCCGACCCCGAACGCGGCGGCGATCAGCGCGATGCCCGCCATGAGGTACTCGTAGACGCGCCGCACCTCGCCGCGGGTGGGCCCGTCGGGGCGCGGACCGGCGGCGACGGCGTCCGGCTCGGGGGTGGCCGCCTCGTCGCCGGCCGGGCGCCGGGCGCCCGCTGCCCCGAGCACCCAGCGGTGGTAGCCCCAGACAGCCACCCCGGCGAGGAAGGCGACCACCTCGAAGGCGGCGCTCTCGAAGTGCTCGGACGCCGTACGCCCGAGCCGGTCGCCCACCAGCCACACCAGGACGCTCCACAGCAGGCGGCTCGCGGCGACGAGCGCCATCACGAGGCCGCCACCGACGCCGACAGGCAGGACGTAGGCGAGCCAGAGGGTGCTGCGCGGCAACCGGACGCCGTCGGCCAGCCAATAGACCCCCCACACCAGCGCCCCGGACAGCAGCAGCCCCACCCCCTCGGCGAGGCCCGAGCCGTACCGGACGACGTCGGGGCGCAACACCAGGTCGAGCAGGATGCCCAGGGTCGTCACCAGTCCGGCCAGGGTGAAGACGAGCCCGACGAGGGAGCCGAGCAGGACGTGCGGCGTCCCGCGGCGGTGATCGAGGCTGCGCCGGGCGGCCACCCAGTGCCCGAGCCACAGGGCGCCCCAGGCGAGCAGCGAGCCGGCGGCGGCGGCGTCCGGGCGGGACTCCTGGACGGCGGCGACGACCAGCCGCTGTAGCGACGTCGCGGCGACGAAGACGCCGGTGAGGGCTGTGAGGGTGAGGTAGGCGGCGAACAGGGTCGAGTCGCGCTCGGCGGTGTCGGTGCGGTGGCGGCGCCAGGTCCACCAGGCGAGCGCGGCGGCCAGCGGCAGCCCGACGAAGACGAAGGCGAGCGCCTGGGCGAGTTGGTAGGCGTCGTCCTCCCAGGGCTCGGACCGGGCGCCGAACAGGCGTCCGAGCAGTTCGGCGAGCCCGACCGCCGCGACCACGAACAGGGCGAACAGCAGCACGTACTGGAAGAAGCGCCGGACGCTGCGCGCATCGATGCCGTCGTGGCCCCGGCCGCGGCGCCGGGCGGCCGACACGACGAGGACCAGCAGTCCGACGACGAGGGCCAGCCCGAAGATGGCCCCCAGGATCCCGCTCACCATGACTCCTCGCTCCCTGGCTCCGGGCGCGCCCTGTCGGCGCGGCCGGTGGCCCGACACCAGCCTCGCGGTCGACGGCCCCTCGGGGAAGGGGCCGGGGCAGCCCCGCCCCGGAATCGCCGGGACGCCGGCGGCATCGGCGCCGGCGAGATGCTCCGCAGCGCCCACGACCTCGCCCCGTAGGGTGACCCCGTGGCAACGCAGGACCGCGTGGTGGGCCGGGCGGCGTTCCTGCGGCGGATGCGGGAGTCGGACGCCGGTCTCGCGCTGTTGCGGGCCGACCTGTTCCCCGTGCTCGCGGCGGTGCTGGCCGAGCACCTCGGCGGCACGCAGCGCGTCCGGCCCGCGGTGGAGTTCCTCGACCTCCTGACGGTCGACCTCGACCTGTTGCGCGACGCGGGCTTCGACCTGCCCCGCTCCGCACCGGAGTACCTGACCGACTGGGTCCGCCAGGGGATCCTCGTGCGGCGTGCCGGCGAGGCGCGCGAGGAGACCGTCGAGCTGTCCCCCGCCGCGCAGGTCGCGGTGCGCTTCGCGTCGGGTCTCGCGTCGCAGCGCTCGGCCGTCACGTCGTCGCGGCTGGCGAACGTCTCCGACCTGCTGGCGCGGCTGGCCCGCGAAACCGACCCCGAGCAGTCCACCCGGCTGACCGCGCTTCGGGAGCAGCGCGACGCGCTCGACGCCGAGATCGCCGCCGTCGAGGAGGGCCGCTTCACCCCGCTCGCGGAGGAGGTCGCCCGCGAGCAACTGGCCGAGATCCTGCGGCTGGCTTCCGAGATCCCCGGCGACTTCGCCCAGGTCAGCGACGACCTCGAGCGCCTCAACCACGGCCTCCGCGAGCGCATCATCAACCAGAAGGGCACGCGCGGCGACGTCCTCGACGAGGTGTTCGCCGGCGTCGACCTCATCGAGGAGTCGGACGCCGGCCGCACGTTCCGCGCCTTCCACGATCTCGTCCTGGACGCCGAGCGCGCCTCCGCCTTCGACGCCGCGGTCGCCGGGGTGCTGTCCCGCCCCTTCACCGGGACCGTCGCGCCCGACGACCTCGCGTTCCTGCGCCGCCTGCTCACCACCCTGCAGCAGGAGAGCACCCAGGTGCGCTCGGTGATGACCGGCTTCTCGCGCAGCCTGCGCCGGTTCGTCGAGAGCCGCGCCTACCACGAGCACCGGCGCCTGGCGGACGCCCTGGCGGCGGCCTCGTCGGCCGCCCTGGAGGCCGCCCGCGTGGTGCGGCCGTACGACCCGGTCGGGTACACCCTCGACGCCAGTTCGATCCCCCTGTCGTCGATCGGGGGCTGGACGCTGCACAACCCGGCGGATGTCCGCACGGCGGAGCCGGTCGCGTCCCGCCCGAGCGGGGAACTCGACCTGGCGGCCCTGCGACGCCAGGTCCGGGAGAGCGAGATCGACTTCGCCGAACTGCGGCAGGCGGTCGTGGCCGCCGTCGACCGGCTCGGGCCGGTCACGGTGGGGCGAGTGCTGGCCGACCATCCCGCGTCGCAGGGGCTCGCGTCCGTGGTCGGACTGCTGCTGCTCGCGGACGCCGCTGGCACCCGCGTGCCCGGCGACGAGGAGCTCTCGTGGACCAGCGACGCAGGCGCGACGCGGACTGTCAGAACCGGCCGCTACCTTTTCGATCACGTCCCGAGCGATTGGAGGGTGCGATGAGTCAGCGCGGTCCGCGGCGCGCCTACCCGGACGTGTTTCCGGCGCCGGCGGCGTCCGATTCCACGATCCCGGACGCCGCCGCCGGGCTCACCGAGGGCGACCACGGGCGCCTGCCCGACGGCACCCGCCGCGCGCTCGTCCAGCTGCTCCGGGGGCCGTACGTCAATCGCGCGCGGCACCCGCGGCTGTGGCCGAGCCTCATCGCCGACGAGGCGGCGATCCGGGAACGGCTGGGCGACCTGTTCCTGGAGTTGGTGCTCGACCGCGAGGCCGGGCTGGCGTTCGTGCGCAACATGACGTCGGCCGAGGCCGACCTGCCGCGCGTGATCCGCTCGACGCCGTTGACCCTCGTCGACACGGTGATCGTGCTGTTCCTGCGCGACCGGCTGCTGCGCGCCGCGGCGTCCGACCGGCGGGTGTTCGTGGGCCGCGACGAGATCGACGACGCCACCAGCGTCTACCGCGCGGCCAGCGGCTCGGACGCCGTGGGTTTCGCCCGGCGGGTGAACGCGTCGATCGAGAAGCTGAAGAACGCCAACGTGCTGCTGGGCACCGGCGAGGAGGAGCGGTACGAGGTGTCGCCGATCCTGGGCATGGTGTTCGACGCCGACGAGGTGCTCGCCGTCACGGCCGAACTCCGCGCCTTGGCGGGGGCGTCGTGATCGCGCCTGGGCAGCACCGGCTGGTTCGCCTCCAGCTCGTCAACTGGGGCACGTTCCACGGCTACTTCGACCTGCCGGTGCCGCGTTCGGGCCTGCTGGTGACCGGCCCCTCGGGGTCGGGGAAGTCGTCGCTGCTGGACGCGCTGGCGTCCGTGCTCGTGCAGCCGCGCTGGCTGCAGTTCAACGCCGCAGCCCAGGAGGGGGGTGTGGCCGACCGGTCGCGCACGCTGGTGTCGTACGTGCGCGGCGCCTACAAACGCGAGGCCGACGGAACGACCGGAGAGGTGTCCACCACGTTCCTGCGGCCGGGGGCGACGTGGAGCGCGGTCGCGCTGACGTTCGACGACGCCGCTGGGCGCGTCACCACGGTGCTGCGGCTGTTCCACCTGCCGCGGGGCACCACGGCCGCCGGCGACCTCGCGAGCGTGTTCTGCCTGGCCGAGGAGCCGGTCGACCTGCTCGCCCTGGAGCCGTTCGCGAAGGACGGCCTCGACCAGCGCCGCCTCAAGGCCGCCCACCCCGGGTGGTCGGTGCAGACCACCTACTCCGCGTTCTCGCCGCGCCTGCAACGGCGGCTGGGGCTCGCCAGCGACCAGGCGCAGCGGCTGCTCCACAAGACCCAGTCGGCGAAGAACCTCACGAGCCTCGACACGCTGCTGCGCGAGTTCATGCTCGACCAGCCCGACACGTTCGACCTGGTCACCTCGGCCACCGAGCAGTTCCACGAACTGGCCGCGGCGCACGCGTCCGTGGTGGACGCCCGGCGGCAGAAGGAGGCGCTGGCCCCCCTGCGGCCGCTCGACGGCGAACGGGCCCACTGGCTCGCCGAACGCGACGCGCTGGCCGGCGAGCAGCGGCACCTGGAGACCGTCCGGCTGGCCCGCCAACTGGAGGCCACGGCGGCCGAGTTGGCGCAACTGGAGACGCGCCTGGAGCGGCTGGCGGCCGAGGTGTCGGCGGCGGACGCGGCGGAGCACGCGCGCCGCGACGACCGAGACGCCGCCTGGCGCCTGGTGGAGGGCCGCGGCGGCCGCGAGCTCGAGGCACTCGAGCGGGAGGCGGCGGCGCTGCGCGCCACGGTGGCGCAGCGCGCCCAGGTGCGGCGCCAGGTGCAGGCCACCGCGGACGCCGTGGGCCTGGCCCTGCCGCCGGGCGAAGCGGGGTGGGTCGCCTTCGTGGCGGAGGCGGAGGCCGCGGCCGCAGCGCTGGCCGAGGACGAGGACGCCAGGGAGGCCCGCCACCGTCTCAGCGGCGAGCATGCCGACGCCCGCGACCGGGTCCGCCGGATCGAGGGCGAACTGCAGGCGCTGCGCCTGCAGCGCTCGGGACTGGAGCAGCCACTGGTGTCGCTGCGCGACGCCCTGGTGGCGGCCACCGGGGCGCCGTCCGAGCGGCTGCCGTTCGCGGGCGAGCTCATCGAGGTGCGTCCCGACGAGGCCGCCTGGACGGGCCCGATCGAGCGCATCCTGCGGTCGCTGGCGCGCACCCTGCTGGTTCCCGACGATCTGTACCCCCACGTGAGTTCCCTCGTCGACGAGCGGTCGCTGGGCCTGCGGCTGCTCTACGCGCGGGTGCCGGCCCGCGTCGACGAGGTGCCCGAACGGGCCGACCCCCGCTCGCTGGTGCACAAGGTGACGGTGGCGGCGTCCGAGCACGGGGCGTGGCTGGCGGCCGAACTGGCCCGGCGGTTCGACTACGCCTGCGTCGACTCGGTCGCGGCCCTGCGGGGCGTGACGCGGGGGGTCACCCGCGCGGGGCAGGTGCGGCACTCCGAGGTGCGGCACGAGAAGGACGACCGGACGGCGGTCGACGACCGCCGCCACTGGGTGCTGGGGTCGTCCCGGACGGCGCGGCAGGAGGCCCTGCTGGCCGCGTTGGCCGAGGCGCAGGGCGCCGAGGCGGCCGCGCGAGCGGCCCGCGACGCCGCCGAGGCCGCGCG
>JAAYTZ010000048.1 GCA_012517965.1 Propionibacterium sp.
CCGTGGTCGACCACCACCGCCCGGCACGGCGTCCCGCGCCGCCGAGCCACGAAGGCCGCCGCCCAGGCCAGCGCCAACGAGTCCGCCCCGCCCGAGCAGGCGACCACCCAGGGGCCGGGCGCGACGGCGTCCAGGGCCCGGGTGAGGGCCAGGGCCGCGGACCCGAGGGCGCGCCGGGCCACCTCAGGCCCCCGCGCCGGCCCGCGCCGGGTGGACGCGCGCCAGCCAGGTGGCGGGCGCGTGGATCTCCTCCATCGTGGGCAGCAGCCCGGACGACTCGTAGACGGCGTTGAGGCCCTCGACCCCGACGGCGTCGATGACCGCGCGGCAGAAGGCGGCGCCGTCCCGGTACTGGGCCAGCTTGAGGTCGAGCCCCAGGAGCCGGTCGGCGACCCGGGCGAGGCCGACGCGGTCGCGATGGCCCTCGAACCGGGCCCGGATCGCGGCGATGCTGGGCACGACCGCGCCCCCGACGCGGTCCATCATGACGTCGGCGTAGCCCTCCAGCAGCGACATCACGGCGGTCACCCGGTCGAACACGACCCGCTGCGCGGGGGTGGTGAGGGCCTCCAGCAGGCTCGCCGGCGGCCGCCACTGCCGCACGGGCGGCTTCTCCTCCCCCGCCTCGACCAGCGCACGCAACTGCCGGGCCAGGTAGCCGGTCAGCCAGGGCGCCGCGGCGAACTGGAACCGGTGGGTCTGTTCGTGCAGGCACACCCAAAGCCGGAAGTCGCGGCGGTCGACGGCGAGCGTCCGCTCGAGCCGGGCCACGTTGGGGGCGACCAGCAGCAGCGCGGTCGGCTCGCCGAACGGCAGGAACTGGCCCAGCACCCGCGACGACAGCGCCCCCAGCAGCCCCCCGAGCTCGACCGCGTTGACGGCGGCCTCGCCGCGCTGCCGGAGGGTCTCCGCCGGGGGCGCGGCCCCCAGCGCGGCGGTGAGCGTGGCCTCGACCATGCCGACGTTGGCCGCCACCCAGGTGCGCCGGTCGACGACCCGGGCGCCGGGGGCGTCCGGCCCGGGCTCGGGCAGCCCGGTCACGGCGGCGACGGGGGCGACGGACGCCGCGGCCGCCGCCCGCAGCCCCGCGACGACCTCGGCCGCCTCGGCCCGGCCCAGCGCGGGGCCGGGCGGCGCCAGCGCGCTGCCGATCGTGCGCGCGAGCGCGTAGTCCAGGCGGGGCACGTCCACCGCCCCAGCCTACGGGGCCGCCCCACGGCGTCCCGGCGGGCGGCGTCCCGATGAGCGGTGGCGACGCTGTGGCGCCGACGACGCTGGGGCTAGGCTGATCGGCAGCCAAGACCGTCCGACCCAGACCAGAGGTGACCCATGGCCCGTCCCGCCTTCGCCCGTCCCAAGATCAAGCCGATCCTGCACTTCGACGTGACCATCGAGATCCCCAAGGGCACCAAGAACAAGTACGAGATGGATCACCACACGGGCCGCATCCGCCTCGACCGCACGCTGTTCACGGCCATGCAGTACCCGTACGACTACGGGTTCATCGAGGGCACCCTGGGCCAGGACGGCGACCCGCTCGACGCGTTCGTGCTCATGCCCGAGTCGGCGTTCCCCGGCGCGCTCATCGAGTGCCGCGCGATCGGCATGTTCCGCATGACCGACGAGGCCGGCGGCGACGACAAGGTGCTGTGCATCCCGGTGGCCGACAAGCGCCAGGAGAACGTCCAGAACCTCACCGACATCCCGGACCTGACCCTGCTGGAGATCGAGCACTTCTTCGCGGTCTACAAGGACCTCGAGCCCGGCAAGTCCGTCGAGGGCGCCATCTGGGTCGGCCGCGCCGACGCCGAGAACGAGATCGAGGCCTCCTGGGAGCGGGCCCGCGGCACCGCCTACGAGAACCAGTTCACCGGCGGCACCGTCGCGAACGCCCACGAGGCCGAACCGGCGACCGCCGCCGAGAAGTTCGAGCGCCCCGCCATGGCCAGGGGCGTCGACGGCAGCCCCCAGGACGACTGACGGCTCCTGGCCCGTGGTTCGCCCGCGGTACACGCTGGCCCACCTGACCGACCTGCACCTCCGGCCGGCGGCCGACCCGCTGGTCGGGGGCGTGGTCGACGGCCTGGCGCGCACGCGGCGGGCGATCGCGGTGCTGGAGCGCTGGGACTGGCCCTGCGACGCGTGGTTCTTCGGCGGCGACCTCTCCGACACCGGGCACGCCGAGACCTACGAGGCCCTGCGCGACCTCGTCGAGCCGGCGGCGCGCGCCCGCGGCGTCCGGGTCATCTGGGCCCACGGCAACCACGACGCCCCGGACGCCTTCGCGCGCCTCCTGCTGCGCGAGCCGGACGCGAGGCCGCCGCTGAACCGCGAGTACCGACTGGGCGGGCTGCGGTTTCTCGTGCTGGACAGCAACGTGCCCGGCGCCCCGCACGGCCTGGTCACCGACGCGTCGCTGGCCTGGCTGGCCGGACGGCTGGCGTCCCCCGCCCCGGACGGCACCCTGCTGGCCGTCCACCACGCGCCCATCGCACCCGTTCAGGACGCCGCCGGCCTGTGGGACCTCCGCAACCGCGACGCCCTGGCCGAGGTGGTGCGCGGCCGGGACGTGCGGCTCATCCTTGGCGGACACTTCCACCAGACGAGCTTCGCCACCCTCGGCGGGGTGCCGGTCGTGGGGGCGTCCTCGGTGACGTACGCCCACGACCTGGCCGCCGGCCGCACGCTGCGGGGCCAGGACGCCGGGCAGGGGTTCTCCCTCGTCCAGGTCTACGACGACACGGTCGTCTGCACCGCGGTGCCGGACGCCGTCGGTGCCGCCGTGCACCGCAGCATCACCCCCGACCAGGCGCGCGACCTGCCCGGCTGGCCGTGACCCCCGGCCGGCGGCCGCTCAGTCGGTCGTGACGAACCGCACCTGCAGCTGGGCGCCGACCTCGATCTCCTCCGGCCGGATCTCGACCGCCTCGGGTTCGTCCATCTTCATCCCACGGGCGGAGTAGGCCACCATGTCGCGGCCGCCGCCCAGCATCGTGCGCACCTCACCGGTCGCGAGCAGGCCCGGGTCGGCGATCTCCACGATCTCCAGGCCGGCGGCGCCGGCGGCCCGCGCCATCGAGGCGGCCCGCTCGCGGGCCCGGCCCACCGCCCCCGCGATGCACTCGTCGCGGAGCCGGTCGGCTGTGGCGTCCGTCAGCGACCAGCCGACCCAACCCAGCTGGAAGCCCGCGCGGTTGCTCAGGTCGGCGGTGAACCGGCCCAGGGCCTCGAAGTCGGCGAACGTCACGCGGGCGTCCACCGTGGCCGTGATGCGCTCGGCGGAGGCGGGGTCCTTCTTCCAGGCGTAGGTGCGCAGCGGCTCGACGGCGAACCGCTCCACGGCGCCCGACGACTTCAGGGCGTCCAGGTCGCGGCTCAGCCGGTTGGCGTTCTCGGTGACGTCGGCGACGACG
This sequence comes from Propionibacterium sp., assembly GCA_012517965.1. Taxonomy (GTDB): domain Bacteria; phylum Actinomycetota; class Actinomycetes; order Propionibacteriales; family Propionibacteriaceae; genus Propioniciclava. The sequence continues at coordinate 3,414 of JAAYTZ010000048.1, forward strand.
CGGGCCCGGTCGGTGCCCTCCTTGGTGACCGACAGGGACAACTCCGCCCGCTCGGGGGCCACCCGCACGCGCTGCTCACCCTGGACCGTGATCTGCATCGTCTCCTCCTGTGCTCCGTGCTCGTGCCCGCAGCGTAGCGACCCGAGCCGACGGATCGGCTCGGGTCGCTGGGGGTAAGGGTCAGCTGTTCGGGCAGTCGGCGGGATCGCCGGTTCCGGGGCCCATGCCGCGGCCCTGGCCGCTCCCGTTGCCCTGGCCGTTGCCGTTCTGGTTCCCCTGACCGTTGCCGTTGCCTCGGCCGTTCTGCATCCCGGTACCGTCCCGGGTGCCGACCGGCTCGCCCGCCTCGGCCGCCTCGAAGGCCGCCAGGTGGTGCTCCGACCCGGCCAGCAGGTTCTCGAAGACCCGCTTGGCGTCGGCCTCGGTGGTGCGCGCGATGGCCTGCTTCAGGTCGGCGATGTCCTCCTCCTCGATCGCGACCCCCACGGCGTAGGCGCCCTCCAGCGAGGCGCTGCCCTGCTTCATCAGGTCGGCGTACATCGTGTCGAGCTCGTCGAAGAAGTAGTCGCCCGCCGGCAGGCCCGCGCTGGGGTCCTCCAGGCCGTAGCGGGTGAGCAACGTGCCGACCGCGTCGAAGTGGCGCTGCTCGGACTTCGTGATGTTCGCCATCGGGGCCGCCCCGTCGTACTGCGCGGCCAGGGCCGCGTACACGTCGCGGGCCAGCCGCTCCTCCTCGCGCATGAACCGGAGGTCCTGGGCGAGGGCGTCGGACGCGACCGCCTGGCCGGCGGTGGCGGCCGGCACGGGGGTGCGGTTCGGGCCGCGGTCGGCGGGGGGCGCCGCGATGGCCAGCCCGGCGAAGGCGAGGGAGCCCGCGAGCGAGCCACCCAGCGCCAGGGCGATCGTCGCCTTGGTCGTGTGCTTCATGGTGTTCCTCCTTGGTGGAATGGCCGTGGTTCCCGGTCACCCTCGAAACTACGGAGGCCGCGTGAAGGCCCGAGCCGGGCGGCCGTGAAGCTTCCGTGAAGCGGGGTCAGCCGGCCAGCGGCAGCGTGGCGGTGAAGGTGGCGCCCCGGCCACGGCCCGGCGACGACGCGGTGAGCTCGCCGCCATGGGCGCGCACGATCTGCCGGGCGATCGTCAGCCCGATCCCGGAGCCGGTGTCGGCGCCGCTGCCGCCCCGACGTCCCGGGACGCGGAAGAAGCGCTCGAAGACCCGCTCCAGGTCGGCGGCGTCCAGTCCCTCGCCGGTGTCGGTCACCCGCACGGACGCCGACCGGCCGTCCCGCGTCACGCCGACCTCGACAGACCCCCCGGCCGGGGTGGCCCGGATCGCGTTGCCCACCAGGTTCGTCACCACCTGGGCGAGGCGATCGGCGTCGGCGTCCACCGTCAGGCCGCCCTCGCATCGCACGACGAGCGTCAGGCCGGCGTCCTCGGCCTGGGGGCGGAGCCGCTCGGCGGCGTCCGCGACGACCCGGCCGAGGTCGATGCGGGCCGGCACGTGGCTCAGCCGCCCCTCCTCGGCGCGGGAGAGCGTCGACAGGTCCTCGGCGAGGCGGCGCAGCCGCCGCACCTCGTCGGACAGCTGCCCCAGCTGCTCGGGCCCGGCCGGCAGCACCCCGTCGATCATCCCCTCCACGTAGCCGTCGATGACGGTCAGGGGGGTGCGCAGCTCGTGCGCCACCTCGCCCAGCAGCCGCACCCGGCGGGCCTCGGTGTCGGCCAGCGAGGCCCCCAGCGCGTTGACGTCGGCGGCGAGCCGGTCGAACTCGGTGACGCCGGCGGCGGGCACCCGCGCGTCGTACTCGCCGGCGGCGATCCGGCGGGTGGCGACGCCGACCGCCGCGAGCGGCCGCAGCAGCCGCCAGGCCACGAAGGCGCCGAACACCGCCGCGATCAGCACGCCGACGACCGTCCCCAGGAGCAGCGCCTTGTCGACGGCGTCCGCGAACTGCTGCTTGGCGAGGGTGCCCAGGCCGGCGTTGCCGCCGCCCTGGGCGGGGCCGGCGCCGGGGGTGTGCCCGCCGGTCGTCCGCTGCGCCAGCCCGACCGAGTCGTCGAAGAACCGCGGGGCGGTCAGGTGGGCGATCCAGAAGGTGACCAGCCCGCCGATCACCGCGACCAGCACGTGCGACAGCAGCAGCCGCACGCTGAGCCGGCGCATCAGTCCTCCAGCGGGTGCAGCAGGAACTTGTAGCCCACCCCGCGCACCGTGCCGATGATCCGCGGGGCGTTGGCGTCGTCGCCGAGCGCGGCCCGCATCGACCGGATGTGCACGTCGACGACGCGCTCGTCGCCGTAGAAGTCGTAGCCCCAGACCTTCTCCAGCAGTTGCGCGCGCGAGAACACCCGCCCCGGGGCGGACGCCAGCGCCAGCAGCAGGTCGAAGTCGAGGGCCGACAACTCAGCGGGGCCGGCGTCCGTCGTGACCTCGCGGCCGGGCTCGTCGATGGTGAGCCCCTCGAAGCGCCACACGCCGCGCGGCGCGGGCTCGGGGGCGTCGCTCCGCAGCCGCCGCAGCACCGTGCGCACGCGGGCGACGACCTCGCGGGGGCTGAACGGTTTGGTCACGTAGTCGTCGGCGCCCACGCTCAGCCCCACGAGCTTGTCGACCTCCTCGGCGCGGGCCGTGACCAGGATCACGTACACGTCGGACGCCGCCCGGATCTTCGCCAGCACCTCCAGCCCCGACAGGTCCGGCAGCCCGATGTCGAGCAGCACGAGGTCGGGGCCGCGGCGGACGGCGTTCAGGGCGTCCGCGCCGGTGGCGGCCTCGTCGACCTCGAAGCCCTCGGCGGTCAGGTAGGCGCGCAGCACCGTGCGGATCTGCGGCTCGTCGTCCACGATCAGGATGCGTCGCGTCATGGCCCCCTCGTTTCGCCGTCGGTGCTCTCCGCGTCGAGTGTGCCGCGCGGCCGTGAAGGTTGCGTGAAGTCGCGCGTTCAGGGCAGATCGCGGGCCGCCGCGTGCCGCTTGTAGGCCGACACCGCCGGGCTGGCCGGCACCCAGAACCGCCACGGTCGCGCGGCCGCGCCCGCGACGTTGACCCGCGGGCCGGCGGCCACGGCGTCCGGCGGCGGCCCCGGTTCGAGGCGCACCAGCGGGCCGGCCAGGTCGGTGCCGTTGTGGGCCGGGCCGATCCCGAGCGCGCGGCACAGGTTGCCGGGGCCGCGGGCCAGGCGGGCGTCCGGCACCCCGGGGCGCCGGGACCGCACCGCGTCGAGCCCGTCGACGACCTCCCCGGCCCGCAGCAGGACGCCGCCGGCCACGCCGGCGTCCCGGCAGATCACGTTGCAGCAGCTGTGGCCGTGGAGTTGGTAGACGTACAGGACGCCGGCCGGCCCGAACATCACCGCGTTGCGCCGGGTCGGCCCGCGGAAGGCGTGCGAGGCCGGGTCGGTCGCCCCCTCGTAGGCCTCGACCTCCACGATCCGGACGGCGGCGTCCGGGGTGCGGAGGATGCAGCCCAGCAGGTCGGGCGCCACCTCGACGGCCGGACGCCGCAGGTCCGGCACGGCGTCCGGGCGGGGGCGCGGCGGGGACACGCCCTCAGTGGCCGGCGCCGGCGTGGCTCTTCTTCGGCAGCGGCAGGACGTGCAGGATCGCCACCAGCACCGCGCCCACCAGGATGCCGGCCACGGCCGACAGCCCGGTGTCGACCAGCCAGCCCAGGAACGGGTGAACGTGCTCGGCGGGGGTCTCGAGTTGGTGCACGAGGCCGTAGGGGGCGTGCCAGCCGAGCTTGTCGACCCCGGTGAGCAGGATGTGGCCACCCACCCACAGCATCGCGACGATGCCGACGGTGGACAGCAGGCTGAGCACCTTGGGCATCGCCCGGACCAGGCCGGAACCGAAGGCGCGCAGCGCCGGGTTGCCGTTCTGGGCCAGGTGCAGCCCGACGTCGTCCATCTTGACGATGACCGCGACCACCCCGTAGACGAGGGCCGTGATCGCCAGGGCCACGATGACCAGCGCGATGGCCCGCTGCAGCAGGTCGGCCTCGGCCACCTGGGTCAGCGAGATCACCATGATCTCCGCGGACAGGATGAAGTCGGTGCGAATGGCGCCGCTGACCATCTGCCGCTCGTAGTCGGCGCCGAGGACGACCGCCGGGGCTTCCGGAGCGGGGGCGTCCGGCGTGGGACCCTCCCGGTGGCCGGTGACCAACTCCCACAGCTTCTCGGCGCCCTCGTAGCAGAGGTAGGCGCCGCCGACCATGAGCAGCGGCGTGAGCAGCCAGGGGACGAACTGGCTCATCAGCAGGATCGCGGGGAGGATGAAGACCAGCTTGTTGCGGACCGACCCCAGGGCGATCTTGCCGATCATCGGCAGCTCGCGCGCCGGGGAGAACCCGTGCACGTAGCGCGGGGTGACGGCGGTGTCGTCGACGACGACACCGACGGCCTTCGAGCCGGCGGCGCTGGCCATCTTGGCGATCATCGCGACGTCGTCGAGGAGCGCGGCGAGCCCACCAGCCATCGGGCCACCCTTCCTGGTCGGGGACGAGGGAACGGACGCCCCGAACGTAGCAGGCGGCCCCGGCGGTCCGCGCCGCCGATCCGCCCGGCGGCCCGGGTCCGCCCGCTCAGTGCCCGAATCGTTGTAAACCAGGCGTTCTCGGCGCGGGACGCCGCGCTTAGGGTGAGAGCGGCGCGCCGGGACCAGGCGGAGCCGATCCGGGGGGGTCGAGGAGGGACACGCCGTGGACGTGCGGGCAGGCAACAACCGCGCGGCGAGCCACGACCCCTGGCGCGCCGCCCGCTGGCGGCGACAGGGCTACGACCGGCTCTACGTGCACGCCGACTCGGGGATCTCCATCGGCTGGTACGACCTCGACACCGGCGACCTGCACGCCGTCGAGCCCTCGTTCATCGAGCCCCTCACCGCCTTCGTGCGCCACTGGCTGGACTCCGAGGAGGCCCGGGCGATCGGCCCGCTGCCCCCGCCGCACGCCCCGGCCACCCACGTCGTGGTGCAGCCCCGCCGCGGACGCCGCCCCGCCGGCCGCCCGCGGGGCGGCGACGCCTGAGCCCGGGCCGTTCAGCGCGGGCCGGGTTCAGCGCAGCGGCGCCCCGCAGTTCTGACACTCGGCCCCGGGCGGGGTCTGCAGGAAGCACGCGGAGCACACCACGAACGGCGCCCGCTGCTCGTCGACGGTCCGGCGGGGCTTCGAGGCGTCCAGGGGCCGGGACGCCCTGGGGGCGGGCCGGCCGCGCGCCGCGGTCGTGAGCCGCGGCGTCCGCTGGGCGGCCTGGGGGGTGACCCGGGTCGGGACCGCGTCGGGCGGCACGTTCGGCGCATACCGCCGGTAGCACTCCAGGCGGCCGGCGGCCGCGGCGTCCTCGCGGGCGTCGGCGTCCGCCACGGACAGGCCGGCGGTGCGCAGCGCCTCGTCGTACGCCGGGCCGACGGTGCCGTCGGTGTGGTGGACGACCAGCGAGGTCAGGGGCGGCTCGGCGAGCCGGTGGCAGACGCGCACGACCATCGAGAGCACCTCGACCAGCCAGCCGGGCGTCGAGCCGGCCCGCACGCCGGCCCGCTTCTGCACGTCGGCCGCGAGTTGCCGATAGGTGATCGTGCCCCGGTAGGTGCCGGCGACCTCGAGCAGCAACTCCCGGGCGGCTTTCGCGAGCTCGACCAGCGCCTGGTCGCGGTTGAGGGCCATCCCACTGCCGGCCCGCACGAACCCGGATCCCGCCACGCGGCCTCCTTTCACCGGCCGCCCAACCTACCCGGTCGCGGCGCGCGCCGCGGCCCGGGCGCGAACCCTGAACGGGTCCGCGGGGCCCGGGGCGCCGGGCGTGGGCGGGCCGGTGCCGGCCGCCCCGGCATGAGAGATTGGGGCCATGAGCGTGCCGTTCCCCGCCGAGTCCCCCGTCCGCCTCCGGGCCGCCCTGGACCGCCTGCCGGCCTACGTCGCCGGCAAGCCCGCCCCCGAGATCCCCGGGCTGACCACGTTCAAGATCAGCTCGAACGAGAACCCGTACCCGCCGTTGCCGTCGGTGCTGGCGACGCTCGCGGACGCCGCCGCGCACGTCAACCGGTACCCCGACATGAACAACGTCGCGCTGAAGGCGGCGATCGCCGACCACTACGGCGTCGGCCCCGAGGCGGTCTCGGTGGGGCCGGGGTCGACCGGCGTCCTGGTGCAGTTCGTGCAGGCCTTCTGCGACCCCGGCGACGAGGTGGTGTTCGCGTGGCGGTCGTTCGAGGCCTACCCGATCGTCACCCTGGCGGTCGGCGCCGTCCCCGTCCAGGTGCCGCTCACCCCGGCCGGCGAGCACGACCTGGCGGCCATGGCCGCGGCCCTCACCGACCGCACCCGCCTCGTCCTGCTCTGCACCCCCAACAACCCGACCGGCCCGGTGATTTCGGACGCCGCCGCGCGCGCCTTCCTGGCGCAGGTGCCGCCGCAGGTGCCGGTCATCATCGACGAGGCGTACGTCGAGTTCGTCCGCGACCCCGACGTGGTGGACGCCCTCGCCCTGCAGCGCGACTACCCCAACGTGATCGTGCTGCGCACCTTCTCGAAGGCCTACGGGCTGGCGGGCGCCCGCGTCGGCTACGCCCTGTCGCACCCGGCGCTGGCCGAGGCCAACGCCAAGATGGCGATCCCGTTCTCGGTGAACCTGCTGGCGCAGGCCGCCGCCGTGCACTCGCTGGGGGCGGGCGCCGAACTCGGCGCCCGGGTCGACGCGCTGGTCGCCGAGCGCGACCGCGTCGCCGCCGCCCTCGCCGGCCAGGGGTGGCGGCTGCCGGTCACCCAGGCGAACTTCGTCTACTTCCCGCTCGGCCCGAGCGAGGCCGTGGCGTTCGACCACCTCTGCGCCGCCCACGGGCTCGTCGTGCGGCGGTACGGCGGCGAGGGCGTCCGGGTCACGATCGCGGAGACCGAGGCGAACGACCGGCTGTTGACGCTCACGGCGACGTTCCACTCCCACCTGCGCGGCTAGCCTTGACCGCCATGAAGACGATCGTGATCACCGGCGCCAGTTCGGGCATCGGCGCGGCCGCGGCCCGCCGGCTCGCCGCCGACGGCGCCCGCGTCGTGGTCGTCGGCCGCGACGAGCGCCGCACGCACGAGATCGCCGACGAGATCGGCGCCGAGCGGCACGTGGCCGACTTCGCCCGGCTGTCCGACGTCCACGAGCTGGCCGAGGCGCTGAACCGGCTGGACCGCCTCGACGTCCTCGTGAACAACGCCGGCGCCGTCTTCGCCGAACGGACACTGACCGAGGATGGCTTCGAGAAGACCTTCCAGGTCAACCACCTGGCCGGCTTCCTGTTGACCCGCCTGCTGCTGCCGCTGCTGGTGGCGTCGCGGGCGTCCGTCGTCACGACGAGTTCGATGGCGCACCTGGGCGGCCGGATCGACCTGGCCGACCTGCAGCTCGAGCGCGGCTGGTCGCCGTGGCGCGCCTACAGCAACGCCAAGCTGGCCAACGTGCTGTTCACCCGCGGGCTGCATCGGCACCACGTCCTCGACGGGGTGCACGCCGCGGCCTTCCATCCGGGGGCCGTCGCGACCCGGTTCGGCACCCAGGGCGGCTTCAGCGAGCTGATCTTCGGCAGCCCGGTCGGGCGCCGCCTGATGGCCAGCCCGGAGCAGGGCGCCGACACGCTGATCTGGTTGGCGCAACGGACGCCGCCGCGCGACTGGGTGCCCGGCGCCTACTACGCCAAGCGGAAGCTGGCCCGGACCAACAGGCAGGCAGGCGACAGCGGCTTCGTGGACGCCTTCTGGGCTCGCTCGGCCCGGCTCGTCGAGGTGTGACGATGGCCCCTCCCCTGCTGCGCCCGGTGGCTGCGGCCCTCGTCGCCGGCCTGACGCTGGCGGTCGGGCTCGCCGGCTGCGCGGCCCCGGCCCCCAGCGCGACGGTCGAGCCCGCGGGGGTCACGGTCTCACCGGCGCCCGCCACCACCGCCACGCCGACCGCCGGCCCGTCGGAGGCCCTGCCGGCGCCCGCTCCGCTGCCGGCCGGCGGCAGCTGGGTGACGTCGGCGGCCCACGGCGTCCGGTTCGCGGTGCCGGCCGGCTGGGGCATGTTCGACCTGTCGACCTTCACCGACCCCGCGGTGCGGACCGCCCTCGAACCGGTGGCCACCAAGCTGGGGCTGACGGTCGACGAGTACATCCGGGAGTTGACGCAGCGCAACGACGCGATCGTCACCGGCCCCGACCGCAACGGCTTCTCGGCCACGGTCAGCGTGCGCAAGGAGGCGGCCCCCGTGTCGTCCTACGTGCCGACGGTCGCCGAGGCGCAGGTGCTGGTCGAAGCCATCGGCGGCACCGTCACCGCGGTCGACCGCGTCACCACACCGCTGGGGGCTGGCTACATCACCCGGTACACGCGGCCGGCGGAGGCGAACCCGGCGACGGTGTTGAGCTGCGCCAGCCTGGGCCTGCCGTCGGCGAAGAACACCATGTTCCTGGCGACCGTGGAGAGCGACCAGGACGCCGAACGCGAAGCGCTGCTGACGCTGATCACGACGACCCTGCAGCGCGCCTGACCCAGGGCGGTTCCCCGGCGTGCCGCGCCGGGCCGTGGGCCCTGCCGGGGGAACCCGGCGGGGTTCCGTAGACTGGACAGGACGGTTCTGCACCCCGGACGACCCCTGCGAGGCCCAGCTCATGCGTTTGCCCTTGTCCTCTCCCCTCAGCCGCCGCGGCCTGCTCGCCGGCGGGCTGGCGGGCGGCGCCGCCCTGCTGGCCGGGTGTTCCGGCCCGGCCGGGTCCCCGGGCGCCCCCGCGGGCGTCGCGACGTCCGGCGCCGCGACGCCCGGCGCAGGCCCCACGTCGGGACCGCCGGCGACGGCGTCCGAACTGGTGAGCAGGGCGACGGTGCCGGTGCTGTGCTGGCACCAGGTGCGCGCGGCGCGGGCGTCCGACAGCAAGAACGCGAAGTACGAACTGGTGATCTCGCCGGCGAACTTCCGAGCCCAACTGGACGCCATCAAGGGGGCGGGCTACACGACGATCTCGCCGGAGCAGTACCGGGCACACGTCGCCGAGGGCGCGGCGCTGCCGGACAAGCCGGTGCTGCTCACCTTCGACGACGGCGCCGAGAACCAGGCGTCGGTGGCGCTGCCCGAGGTGCTCGCGCGCGGCATGACCGCGACGCTGTTCGTGATGACCGTGGTCATCGACGGCGGCAAGGACTGGATCACCGGCGACCAGATCGGGGCGCTGGCCCGCGAGGGCATCACGATCGGCTCGCACACCTGGGATCACCACACCGTCGACAAGCTGCACACCGAAGCCGACTACGAGACCCAGTACGTCGGGTCGCGCCGCACCCTGCAGCAGCTGTCCGGCCAGGACGTGACCGCCTTCTGCTATCCCGGCGGCCGGTGGACGGAGGCGGCCCTGGCCCCGCTGCGGGCAGCGGGGTACACCACGGCGTTCCAGCTCCGGGAGACGCCGGTGTCGCCGGTCGACCCGCTGCTGACCCTGCGCCGCCAGATCGTCGTGTCGGAGTGGAGCGGCCCGCAGATCGTCGCCCAGCTCGCCCGGCTGTCGAGCGCCGGCTGAGCGCGGGGGCGGCGTGCTCACGCGCGAGCTGGCGCAACGGCTGCGGGAGGCCGGGCTGCCGTGGACGCCCGCCAGCGGCGACCGGTTCGTGATCCCGGACCGGGACCTCGACGACGACCTGTTCGTCATCAGCGAGATGACGATCGAGGTGCACGAGATCCTCGGGCGGCGGATCATCCGGTTCAACGGCACCACCGAGTGGGCCCTCGACTCGATCTCCGCCGACCTCGTGCTGTGGCTGCCCCGGGAGGACCAGCTCCGGGACGCCCTCGGCGACCGGTTCGCGACGCTCGAACGCACCCCGTTCGGCTTCGTCGTCACCTGCGCCGACGGTTCCCGGCACGCCGACGTGGACGCCGAGCGCGCCTACGCCCGCGCCCTCCTCGAGGTGCTGACCCGCCCCGACTGAGCGGGCCCGCCTCCCGAAGTCCGGGCTCAGGGCTGCTGCTGGCGCAGGACGCCGACCCGCTCCAGGTACTCGTCGGGCGTGATGTCGCCGGCGGCGAGCCGGTCGGCGAGCACCTTCAGCGCCTCGTCCTCGGGCCGGGGCTGCGGCTGCTGTCCCCAGGGCCCGAACCAGCCCTGCTGCCCGGCCGCCTCCGCGGGCCTGCCGGCCGCGGCGTCCGCCCCCCAGGGGCGCTGGGCGTAGGGGCCGCGCGCCCACGGCGGCGGGCCGAACCGGCCGCGCCGGTACAGCAGGAACAGCCCCACCAGGAGCAGCAGGAACAGGAACATCATCAGGAAACCTCCGAACGGGGCGTGCCCCCAGGTCATGTGCGTCATGGCCTCCAGTCAACCCGCACCGGAGGCGTCCGCCATCGGCCCGGGGACGGCACCTGGCGTACGTCCGCCGACGTATCCCCGGCTACGCGGCCGGGGCGAGGACCGACCCGCCGCCCGCGCCTAGGGTTGAGGGGTGAGTTCTCCCCGGCCCCCGCTCGTCGCACCCCGCCGCGGCCGCCCGCACGCGCTGGGCGCCGGGGTGGCCGCGCTCGCCGCCCTGATCGGAGCGCTGGCGTCCGGCCGCACCTGGGCCCGGATGAGCGACTGGCAGCACCGGATGGATGGGCGCGGGATGTGGCCCGGCGGCCCGACCGAACCCACGGCCGCCAACCCGCCCGGCACCGTCGCCCTGCTGGCCGGGCTGGCGGTGGCCCTCGGTGTCGCCGTGTGGTGGTCCGGACGCCGCCCCCGCGCCAGCCACGGGGTGGTCCTCGGGCTCACGGTCCTGTACCTGCTGGCGCACGGCCCCGTCGCCGCCGCCATCGTCGCCCCGGCCGTGACGATGGGCGGGCTGCTCCACCGGCGGCCCCCCGGGGAGTGGGTCGGCTGGGCCGGCCTGCTCGTCCCCGTGTTCTGGGCCCACGCCTGGACCGAGCCCTACCTCGGCCTCGACGACCCGAGCACCTACCTCACCGTCCTGTTCGGGGTCGCGTGGGTGCTGATCCCCGCCCTGCTGCTGCAGTCCGCCGGCGCCCGCCGCGCCGCGGCCGACGCCGCTCGCGCCGAGGAACTGCACCGCGTCGCGTACGAGGAGCGGCTGCGGGTGGCGCGCGACATCCACGACGTGGTCGGCCACTCCCTGTCGATGATCTCGTTGCAGTCGGGGGTGGCCCTGCACGTCCTCGACAGCAACCCCGAGCAGGCCCGCGCCTCGCTGCTGGCCATCCGGGACGCCGCCAAGGGCTCGCTCGCCGAACTGCGGCAGACCCTGAGCGTGTTCCGGCGTCCGAACGACGACCCGCTCGCCCCGACCCCCACCCTCGGCGACCTGCCGGCCCTGGTCGACTCGGTGCGCACCGGGGGCCGGATCGTCGGGCTGGCGGTGCCGCCCGGTCTCGAGGGCCGCGTCCCCAGCGCGCTGCAGACGGTGGCCTACCGGGTGGTGCAGGAGTCCCTCACGAACGTCGTCCGGCACGCCCCCCGCGCGGGCGTCGCGATCGCCCTGGAGGAGGCGGACGGTCCCGCCCTCGTCGTGCGCGTGCTGGACGACGGGCCGGCCCGCGCCGTCCCCGGGGAGGGCAACGGACTGCGCGGGATGCGGGAGCGGGTCGAAGCTGTCGGGGGACGGCTGAGCGTCGGCGTCCGGCCTGGCGGGGGGCTGGCCGTCGAGGCGGTCCTCCCCCTCCCCACGCAGGAGGCGGGATGACGATCCGGGTGCTCATCGCCGACGATCAGGCCCTCGTCCGGATGGGGCTGCGGGCCCTGATCGCCGCCGAACCCGACCTCGAACTGGTCGGGGAGGCGCAGGACGGCCGGGCGGCCGTCGCCCTGGCGCGGTCCGCCCGGCCCGACGTCGTGCTGCTCGACATCCGCATGCCCGGACTCGACGGGTTGGCGGCGTTGCGCCAGATCACCGCCGACCCCGACCTCGCCGCCACCCGCGTCGTCATGCTCACGACCTTCGAACTCGACGAGTACGTCTTCGCCGCGCTCCAGGCCGGGGCGGCCGGCTTCCTCATCAAGGACGCCGACCCGACCGACCTGCTGCGCGCGATCCGGGCGGCGGCGTCCGGGGAGGCGTTGCTGTCCCCGACCGTCACCCGGACCGTCATCGAGACGTTCGCGGGCCGGCCCAGCGTCGCGGCCCATCCGCGGCTCGGCGAGCTCACCGAACGGGAACGGGAGGTGCTGGGGCTCGTCGGGCAGGGGCTGAACAACGCCGAGATCGCCGCCCGCCTGTGGATCAGCAAGGCGACCGCCCGCACCCACGTCTCGCACATCATGCAGAAGCTGGGGGCCCGCGACCGGGCCCAACTGGTGGTCATCGCCCACGGGTCGGGCCTGGTCGGCTGAGCGTCGGTCAGTTCACGGGACTCTCGCCGAGCGTGACCTGCGCGGAGCGGGCGGTACCCGAGGCGTCCCGCCAGGAGACCACGACCTTGTCGCCCGGGTTGTGTCCGGCGAGGGCGGCGGCGAGCTCGGCCTGGGAGGTGACGGCCGCGCCGCCGATGGCGGTGATCGTCGAGCCCGCGGTGAGGCCGGCCGCCGCGGCCGGCGTGCCCGCGGCGACCCCCGTCACCCCCACGCCGGACGTCGCCCGCGGGCCGGTCGAGCCGACCGTGACGCCGAGGTAGGCGTTGGGGCCGATCCGGACCTGGGCGGTCTCCTGACCGGCCCGGATCTGGTCGACGACCGCCATCGCCCGCGCGATCGGGATCGCGTAGGTGGCGACGGTGGCCGTGCGGGTGCGGCTGCGCGGGCCGACGTAGGCCTGCTGGCCGGCGGTCGTCATGCCGGTGACCTCGGTCTGGGCGTCGAACAGCGGCCCACCCGAGTCGCCCGGCTCGGCGGCGGCGTCCGTCACGTAGACGCCGGTGAGGGTCTCCGAGCCGGCGGCGCTGTCGTTCGACACCGTGACGGACTCGGAGGTGTCGGTGACGGTGCCCGCGGCGGCGGTCAGGAACTCCTGGCCCTGGGCGTTGCCGACCGCGGTGACGGGGTCCCCGACGGCGACCGGGTCGTGGTCGAGCGTCACGGTGGCCAGCCCCGTGGCGTCCACCTGGAGCAGCGCGACATCGGTGCCGGCGTCGTGGCCGACGACGACGGCCGGGTAGGACGCGCCGGTGCTCGCGACCGTCACCTCGACGTGGGTGCTGCCCTGGACCACGTGGTAGTTCGTGAGGATCAGCCCGGCGGCGTCGATCACCATCCCGGTGCCGGCGCCCGAGCCGCCGGGGGTCGTGGTGTTGATGAGCACGACGCCGCGGCTCTGCGCGTCGGTGACGTCCGGGCGGCCGGACACCGTGACCTGGCTGGTGGCCGGCTGGGTCTGCACGGGGGTGGGGGCGGCCGGAGTCACGGCCGACCGGCCGACGAGCGCGGGCCCCGCGAGCGAAGCGCCCCCCAGGATCGCGAGGGCCGTCAGCGCACCGATGCCGCCGGAGATCAACCCGCTGCGCCGTCGGCCGCGGGCGGCGGGGGGACCCGGCACGACGGCGGGGGGTGGAGCATCGGGCAACGACGGTGGGGGGCCGGTGGGCGCCGGCTCGGACCGCGGCACGGAAGCTTGGCCCGGACGGGCGAAGTCGGGGGTCTCGTGGGGCTCGGGCATCTCGTCCTCCCAGGTCGCTGCCTCCCGGCGGGCTGCCGGTGCGGAACCCACTCCACCCCCGCCTGCTGGCCGCCCCCTGAGCCGTCGCTGTGGATCGCCTGTGGCTTGCGCCGGTCGCCTCTCGGCCGCGGGGTGTTCACTTTCCGGGGTTCAGTGGCCGCCCGGGCGAGGCTTGAACGATCCGACACGCCGATCGACCCCGCGAAGTGTTCAGGGGTGGCGAGCAAGCCCGGATCGCCTGATGGCGCGGCGGTCTGCTGCGTCAGGGCTCGAGGGGGCCGAGGCGGCACTCGGCGCGGTTCTCCAGGGCGACGCGCAGCCGTTCGGCGTGGGTGCGCGGCAGTTCCGGGAGGTCGTCGACGGCGAACCAACGCGCCTCGGACGCCTCCCCGTCGACCGGGTACGGCTCGCCGGAGACCCACCGGCAGCGGAACGTGTGGTCGATGTACTGCGACTGGTCACCGTTCGCGTACGTGACCATCTCGGTCACCGAGAGCCACACGAGCCGTTCGACCTCGATGCGCACGCCGGCCTCCTCGGCCGCCTCCCGCACGGCGGTGTCGCCGGGCTCCTCGCCCGGGTCGACGATGCCGCACACGCTCGACCAGGTGCCGTCGTCGGCGCGCTTGACCAGCAGCACCTCCTCGCCGCGGGCGCCCGCGCGCACGACGACGGCGGTCGCGCCCGAGAGCCACAGGGGGGCGGGCCCGACGGCCCGGCGCAGCTGAGCGACGAACTCGGGGATGGGCATGCCGGCCAGCTTAGGGACCGGCCACCGCGAGCCCGAGCCCGGGCCATTGGTTGCCCTGGAGGGGGGCGCCGTGCTGGGCTGGACCGCATGACCGCTGAGATTCACGCCGACGCCCGCGTCGTGACGCTGCGCCGCACCGAGTTCGGCACCTACGAGGCCACCAACGAGCGCGGCGGCACCCTCGTCGTGGGTGAGGGGCACGACGAGACGTTCACGCCCGTCGAGTTGCTGCTGACCGCGATCGCGGGCTGCGCGTCGATCGACGTCGACTACATCACCGCCCGACGCGCGGAGCCGGTGTCGTTCGACGTGACCTCGTCGGGGGTGAAGAGCACCGAGGGCGGGAACCACCTGACCGACCTGCACGTGACGTTCCGGGTGGTGTTCCCGGAGGGCGAGGCCGGGGACGCCGCCCGCGCCCGCGTGCCGCAGGCCGTGCGCCGCTCCGCGGAGTCGCTGTGCACCGTGTCGCGGACCATCCAGCTCGGCACCCCGGTGGTCATGGACGTCGCCGACTGACGTCCGCTCAGGCCTCGGGGGCGGTCCAGCCGTAGACCTGGACGCCGTCGGCGTAGACCCGCACCGCCGGCGCGGGCTCCAGGGCGAGCTCGACCTGGAGGACGTGACCCTGGCCGGTGGTGCGGTAGGTGATCCGGGTGTTCTGCTTCGCGACGATCTCCACCGCGCCGCGAGTGAGCCAGGGGTGCCGGCGACGCAGCCCGATCAGCTCCTGGTGCACGCGGTACAGCCACCAGCCCGACCCGAACAGGGCGCCCGGGGTGTCCGGAAGGGGCGGCCGGACCGAGTCGTCGGCGGCGAACCCCTCGCCGCGCAGCCCGGTGAACCCCTGCTCGTCGCCGTAGTAGATCGACGGCATGCCGGGCACGGTCATGATCACCGCGAGCGCGAGCACCGCGCCGGTCTCCCCCACGACGCTCGCGATGCGGTCGACGTCGTGGTTGCCGACGAAGGTCTGGGGCACGAAGGTGCGGCAGAACGTGTCGTGGCGCTCCAGGGCGTGGGCGAGTTCCCAGAAGTTCCGGTCCTTGATCGAGCTCCAGATGCCCTTCCACAGCTCGTACTGGGTGACCGAGTCGAGCGTGCCGGCGGCGGCGATGGCCGCGTAGTCGCCATGGATGACCTCGCCGAGGAACACCGCGTCCGGGAACTCGGCCCGGACCCGGGGCAGCACCGTCGCCCAGAAGGAGGACGGCACGGCATAGGCGACGTCCAACCGCCAGCCCGCGATGCCGCGCCGCAGCCAGTGCAGCATGACGTCGACGACCAGGTCGGCGACGCGGGGGTCGTCGTGGTGCAGCGCGAGCAGCGACTGGTGCCCCTCCCAGCAGTCGGGGCCGGCGAGCCCCGCCCGGACCGCCCAGTGCTCCGCCGCCACGTGGTTGAAGACGCCGTCGAGCATGACCGAGAGCCCGCGGGCCCGGCAGGCCTCGATGAGATGGTCGAAGTCGGAGTCATCGCCGAGGCGGCGGTCGATGCGCAGGTGGTCGACGGTGTCGTAGCCGTGGCTCACCGACTCGAAGATCGGACCGAGCAGCAGCCCCGAGCAGCCGAGCTCGACGGCGTAGTCGAGCCACGACTCCAGCCGGGGCAGGCGATGGGCGGCGTCGTCACCGACCCGGTCGCGCACCGGCGCGCCCAGCGCTCCCAGCGGGTAGACCTGCCACCAGAGGGCGTGATCGAGGAGAGACATAGGCGCTCCTTGTTGAGTCTGATTCAATAACGCTTACTGAGCGTAGCTCAATAGCGGGTATGCTCGCCACATGACCCGCGCCGACCGAACTCCCCGCCAGCGACTCGACGCCGAGGAACGCCGAAAGGCCATCCTCGACGCGGGCCGCGGGCTGTTCGCCGGGTCCAGTTTCTCAGAGGTCTCGACCCAGCGGGTCGCTGCGGCCGCCGGGGCCTCTCAGGCGCTGGTCTTCCACTACTTCGGCAGCAAGGCCGGCCTGTACACGGCGGTCGTCGAGGACGCCGTCGAGCACCTGCAGGCCGCCCTCCGGTCCGCCGACCGGGCGTTGCCGGCCGGGGCCCCCACCCGGGACCGCGTGCGGGCGGCCCTGTTGGTCTACCTCGACGAGGTGGCGCGCTACCCGCGCGCCTGGGCGCCGCACCGCGGGGCCGAGGAACCCGCGGCGGCGACGGCGGTGCGACTGCGGGCCCGGGCCGATCAGGTCGCGGGACTGCGGGGCTGGCTGCGCCTGGACGCGGCCGCGTGGCCCCGCCACGAGTACGCCCTGTGGGGGTTCTTCGGCTTCGTCGACTCGGCGTGCCTGGCCTGGGTCGACGCGGGCTGCCCGGAGGCCGACCGGCATCCCCTGGTCGAGGCGGCGCTCGGCGCGCTGGAGGGCGCCCTGGGGGACTGGGGTGGGTGACGGGCTCCCTGAGCACAGTGCAGTAGATCTGGGGGCGTCTACCCAACCGGATCTACTGCGTTGTTCACCGAGTGACGCCGGCGGCCGTCGTCAGACGGTCGGCGGTGTGACCGGGCAGTCAGGGCAGAGCCGCAACTGGCCCGTCCAGCCGCGCAGGCGCAGGATCCGACCGACCTGGTGGGCCACGACACACGGCCGCGTCCGGATGTCGACGCTGCCGTAGCGCGCGGTGCTCAGCGCCGACAGCGCGTGCCGGTTGTCGCGGTCCAGGTCGCGGAAGGCCCCCTCGACGTGGCCCACCCGGCCGTCGAGCTCGATCAGCGTGCAGTAGGCGTCGTACCAGACGTCCGTGCGGGTGCCGGCCACCAATGAGACCTGCCGACGCCCCACCGGCAGGCCGTGCGCACGTTCGACGTCCCTGCGGTAGAGGTACTCCAGCGTGCTCTCGACGCCCGCCAGGTTGGCGAGCGTGTCGAGCCACAGCCGACGGGCGCCGAGCCGCTGTCGGGCACCGATCGCCCGGTGCAGGCTCCGCGTGCTCACCCTCCCCTGGCGCAGGGCATCCGTCGCGGGCCCCACGAAGGTCTCGAGCGGACGGCCGTCCGCCAGATCGAGGATCGCATCCTCGGGGCGGATCACCGGCAACGTGCCCCGGCGTCCGGCCAGCCGGCCCGCCCGGTCCTGTCGGTAGTGCCACGGGCCTCGGGCCACCCGCTTCCGCCCGTTAGGCAGCCACAACTCGATGACGTCGGGCTCCTCCGTCCTGATCTTCCAGCACACCAGCGCGGCCTGGCCGCCGATCGCCGAGGCGTCGCCTCCGAGCAGGTGCCCCGCCCAGAGGAGCTGCTTGAAGGTCGGTCTCTCAAGGCCCAACAGGTAGACGCCGGGCGCCAGCTGCCGCCAGGTCCCGGTGCCGCGCAGGCGGCGCCACGAGTCCCGGGTGTGGCCCGTCCACAGCGCCTGCTCGGTGCTGATGACGGAGTTCTGCGCGGCGAGGAGGCGCTGCAGCGCCTCGGCGTCGGTTCGTCGGTGCACGGCCTCACAGTAGGAACGCCCTGTCAGGCACCCTCAGCGAGGCCGACCGAGAGCAGTGCAGTAGATCCGCTGGCGTCTGCCCAACCGGATCTCCTGCACTGTCCAGCCGACCCTCAGAGATCGGCCTCGTCGGGGTTGGCCCGGCGCACCACGATGCGCGTCCAGGAGCCGACATAGACCCGCGCGTCCTCACCCAACTCGGTGCGCACCTTGATCGGCTCCTCGGGGAGCGGGGCGCCGGCCCGGCCGACGTAGGTGCCGTTCGACGAGCCGAGGTCCTCGACCCACCAGCGGGTGCCGTCGGTGCTCAGCTCCGCGTGCCGCCGCGACACGCCGGTGTCGGGCTCGGCGTCGATGTCGGGGATGATGCCGCGGCTGCGGCTCGGCCGTCCGATCAGCGACGCCCGCTTCCGCAGCCCGACGATCCGGGGCAGGCCGGGCGACGGCAACTGGTCCGGGCTGTCCTGACCGGCGTACCAGTCGGGGTCGATCCACACCTCGGCGACCCACGCCGCCGGGCCGGTGGGAACTGGCGGTGCGTCGGAGGCGGCGGCGGGTTGCGGCGCGACCGGAGCGGGCGGCGCGACCGGAGCGGGCGGCGCGACCGGGGCCACCTGCTCCGCAGGCTCGACGGGGGCCGGCGCTGGGAGACCGGGCGCCGTGGGAGCCGCGGGCTCCGCGGACTGGGGAAGCCCGAACTCCTCGGCCGCACCGGCCGGGAGTTCGGTCGGCGCCGCCGCCTCGCGCACCTCCACCACAGGCTCTGCGTCGGCCTCGATCGGGCCGGCCGCCACCGGTGCGTCCGCGCTGTCCCCCGCGGCCTCGGGGGCCGGGGCCTCCCCCACCTCGGGGGCCTCCGCTCCGGGGCCGGACTCGGAGACCACCTCGGCGTCCACCACGTCCGCCCCGGGCGCCGGCGGTGCAGGCAGGGGCGCGTCGAGATCGAAGGGGTGCGGGACGGGTCCGGACGCCACCGGCTCCGGCGTCGGCGTGGCCGACGGCTCCCCCGGCTGCCCTTCCGCCGCCGCCTCAGCCTCCGTCGGCCCCGCCGGGGCGGCGGCGCCCAGGGACAGCCCGGACAGCCGCGGCAGGCTGCCGGTGGTGAAGTCGTAGCCGCACGCCTCGCAGAACAGGGCGGTCGGCGGGTTCAGGCCGTGGCAGTTGGGGCACGGCTTGACGGCCGCGGACGCCGAGGGGGGCTCGCCATCCGCCGGCCCGTCGGCGGCGACGGCCGGAGGGACCCCTCCGGCCCCCAGGGGCGCGCCGCAGGTGTCGCAGTAGTCGGTGGCGACGGAGGTGTGTCCGTTGGGGCAGGTGGGCATCGTCAGTCCTTGATCCGGGTGGTCTTGGTGGAGGCGGTGTCGAGCGCCATCTCGTCGGCCTTGTCGACGGCGCGCTTGAGTCGCACGGTGCCGGTGCCGGCGTCGACGACGTCGACGACCTTGCGCAGCTTCGAGGTGGCCTCCTCGTTGCCGGACGCCACGGCGAGCTGCAGCGCGCGGCCGAGCCGGGTGGTCGCGGTGGCCTCGTCGCCGGCCGCCTTGGCCGCCAGACCCTCCTGGATCGCCGCCGCCAGCTCGGTCTGCCCGGTGTAGTGGGCGACCTCCGGGGAGATCCGGGTCGTGAGCGCCGCGTCGTTCGACCAGGTGGCCTTGACGAGCCCCTGGGTCACCGGTTCGCCGCCGACCGCGAGCTGCACGCGCGCGGCCAGCTGCTCCTGCCCGACCGCCTTCGCCGGCAGCCGCACCGCGATGTGGTAGTCGCGTTCCTCGTCGGCCCACGAGCCGGTCGGGTACCCGGTCGTGAGCGCGTTGACGGGGACGCCCCGGCCGGTCAGTTCCTCCACGGTCGGCGACACCTGCCGCACGAACAGGATCTGCGCGCCCTGCGGCACCCACACCCGCAGCTCGGCGTCCGCGACCCCGCGGGCCGCCGACTGCCGCATGATGGCCGCGAACTCGGCGGCCATCCGCGACGGGTCGGGGATGATGTCGACCGTCCCCAGCAGGGCCGTCGACACCTTCCGGATCTCGGAGACGATCCAGTCCGTGCCGACCCCGCGGCAGTCGCACTGGAACACCCCGATGCAGGCCCGGATCGCCAGGTCGAGGTCCGCGGGGGTCTCGTCCCGATCCTCGCCGTCGGTCAGCAGCAGGGCGTGCTTGTACCCCAACAGGTTGCCCATCGACGCGAACAGGGCGCGCGCCAGGTTCAGCCAGGCGCCGATCGCCGTGCCGCCGTCGGCGGTGAACCAGCTGACGGCCTGCTTGGCCTCGGCCCGCGTGCGGGGAGTCATCTCGACCATGCCCTGCCCGGTGCGCACCATCGGGTAGGCCAGGTAAGCCTCGTGGGTGCCCGCCACGACCGCGAAGTAGGTGCCGTCGGCGATCGTGTCGAGGGCCGTCATGGCGCCCTGCTTGGCGGCGTTCATGTTGACCTGCCCCATCGACCCGGACGTGTCGACGATGATGATCTCCCCCGGCGCCTTCCCGGACGCCCCCGCGCGCCCCGCCCCGGAGACCCCGAGGCGCACGATCGCGTTGACGTCCGTGCCGCCGTCGGGCAGGAACTCGTTCTGGTAGACGGTCGAGGTGAAGGTCGGCATGCGGGTCATCCTTCCAGGGGGGCGGTGGAACCGGCGGGCCGCGGGGCGGCTTGGTGGGTGATCGGGTCGTAGTCCTCGGACGCCTCCGGCGCGGCCCCGCTCGCCGGACCCTCCGCGGCCTCCTCCGGCGTGGGAGCGCCGGCATCCTCGGACGCCTCCGGCGTCGGCCCGGCCGAGCGGGCGGCCCCGGGGGCGGGCAGCTTCGACGTCGGCACCTCGCCGTCGCGCACCTCGGCGGCCCCGGGCGGCTCGGGCACCAGCCCGACCCGTGCCAGACAAGCGCTGATGTTGTCGTGGCCGCCCTGCGCCAGGGCGAACGCCACCAGCGCCCGGGCCACCGCGACCGGCCCGGGGCCCGCCGCCACGGCGTCCGCGAGCACCCGGCCCAGCGCGGCGGGCTCGGAGGCGTAGTTCCACAGCCCGTCGCTGCAGACCAGCACCCACCCCGGCCCCGGCACGTTCATGGTCGTCACGTGGGGCACGACGTCCTGGGCGTCGATCCCCAGCCAGCGGGTGATGGTGTGGGCGTCGGCGGCGTCCTCGGCCTCCTTGCGGGGGGTGCCGGCGGCGATCGACTCCCCGGCCAGCGAATCGTCGCGGCTCAGCAGCCGACCCTCCCCGCCGTCGGGGAGCCAGTAGGCGCGCGAGTCGCCGACGTTGCCCACCGCCAGCACGTTGCCCGTGACCAGCGCGCCCACGAAGGTGCAGGCGGCCGGGTTCACGGCCCCGGCCCGGGTGTGGGCCGCCACCGCGTCGTTGGCGACGGCCGCCGCCCGCGCGAACAGGGCCGACACGGCCGCGTTCCGGGAGGCGGGGGTGCCCAGGGCCTCCGGACGCCCCTCGGCCAGCACGTCGCGGGCCGCCCGCGCCGCCGCCAGCGACGCCACGTCGGAGTCGTCCGACGAGGTCACCCCGTCGCAGACGACCAGCACCGCGCGGGAGTTCGCGGCCTCCTCGGCGAAAGTCGCGAGGGCGTCCTCGTTGCGGGCGTGCCTCAGGCCCCGGTCGCACACCCCGGCGACCCAGGCCGCGGGGGTCTCCTCGAACCGGTCCCGCTCGCTGGGGGCCTTGGCGCCGCACTGGGTGCAGTAGCCGTCGGCGTCCACCGCGCCGCCGCAGTCGGCGCAGGACCGCGGCGGCCCCGCCGGCTCGGCCGCAACGACCGGCTCGGCCGGAACCACGGGGACGCCGGGCAGCAGGGAGGCGTCCAGGACGGTCGGGTCGCCGGGCCGCGGCTCGGCGGCGGCCGGCGGCTTGGGCTGCCCGGGCGGCTGCCGCCACGTTCCGGCCACGGGGCGGCCCTTCTCCATCTGCGGCCAGTCGGGGGCATCGGTCACAGCAGGCTCCATCGTCGGGTGGCGTTGGCTTGTTCGATGAGCCGAGCGCGTTCGCCCGGGTTCGTCTCGTAGGCGGCCAGGTCGCGGTAGGCCTGTTCGAGCAGCGGCCGGATGGCCCGGTCGGTGGCCGGCTGGCCGCCGATGTGCAGGGTGGGCTGGTCGCCGTGCGTCCGCACGAGGTCCAGGGCCCGCGACAGGATCTCGACGGCGTAGCGCGCGTACGTGGGCGGGTCGAGGCGGGCCGCGGCGACGGCGTCCAGGGCCTGGGCGAGATCCCCCAGGCCGGAGCCGAGCGCCATCAGATGCTGGGCGCGGAGCCGCCGCGACTCGGTATAGCCGCGCGACGTCGACGGGATCAGGTTGAGCGCCTCGAGCGTGCCCGCCAGGTCGCCGCGGCTCGACCGCAGCCGGGCGAGCCCGAACGCGGCCGGCGTCACGTAGTTGGCGTCGGTGGTGGCACAGACGAGGTAGAGCTGCTCGGCGGTCGCCGGCTGGCCGCCGCGCTCGCAGGCGATGGCCAGGGCGTACTTGGGCGCCAACTCGCCGGGCACCTGCCCGTAGACGGCGTTGAACGCCGGCTGGGCGGCCAGGTTGTCGTTGGCCATCAGGGCGGCGACGCCGTCCATCCAGACGGCGCGCCAGTCCCAGGGGTTGAGCGCCAGCAGCGCCTGCGTGAGCCGGCGGGCGGCGGCCCGGTCGCCGGCTCCCAGCACCACCCGGATCTGCTCCAGCAGCACCTCCGGCGTCTGCTCCGGCGCCGCCTTGAGGGCGGCCAGCCGCTCGGCCGGCGCCATGACCGGCAGCTGGCTCAGCCAGTCGAACATCGGATCGGTGGGGTCGGGCCGCAGCTTCGGGAGCTGCGACCAGTGGAACGCGTCGCCGGTCTGGGTCGGCGGTTCGAACAGCGGCGACGGCGCCGAGGTGTACGCCGCCCGCCGCGCCTTTTGCCCGACGACCTCGCGCAGCACGCCGAGGGCCTGCTGCCGCAGTTCCTCCGCGGACTGGAAGCGATCGTCGGGGTTGGGCGCGCAGCAGCGCAGCACGAGGCGGTAGAGCGAGTCCTGCCCGGCGATCTCCTTGAGGTCGGCCAGCGGCGGCAGCGACGTGGCGTACTCGCCCTGGTAGCCCCGGAACTCCGTCGACAGCACCAGCAGGGTGCGGCCGACGGTGTACAGGTCCGACGGCACGGACGCCCCACGCAGCGCGAGCTCGGGCGCCTGGAACCCCACGGTGCCGTACATCGGGGAGGTGTCGTCGTCGATGTGCCGGACGCCGCCCAGGTCGATGAGCTTCACCGAGTCGCCGACCTGCATGACGTTGTCGGGCTTGAAGTCGCAGTACAGCAGCCCCCGGTCGTGCAGGTAGGTGAACGCCGGCAGCACCTCGATGATGTAGGCCAGCGCCCAGTCGACCGGCAGCGGGTCCATCACGCCGCCGTTGGCGATCATCCGCTGCTTGAGCAGCTGCTTGAGCGAGACGCCCGGCACGTACTCCATCACGATGTAGCGGGCGCCGTCGGTCCCGGTGACGAAGTTGTAGATCTCGACGATCAGCGGATGCTCGACCTGGGCGAGGAACTCCTGCTCGCTCAGCGCGGCCATCTTCGCGTCGTGGTCGCCGGCGTTGAGCAGGCCCTTCAGCACCACCCACCGGTCGGAGACGTTCTTGTCGCGGGCCAGGTAGATCCAGCCCATGCCGCCGTACGCGATGGCCCCGGCCACCTCGTACTGGCCGGCCACGACCTCCCCCGCCCGGATCGACGGCTCGAAGTTGTACGCGGCCTGGCACGACGGGCAGAAGCCCTTGAGGCGTCCGGGTTGGTTCTCGATCGACCGGCCGATCGGCTCGCCGCAGTTGGGGCAGAAGCGCTTCTCCTCCGGCACCACCGGGTTCTTCATCAGCTGCTTCTCGGGGTCGGCGAGCGGCGCCGGCGGCACGGTCGTCAGGCCGGCGCCGATGCGCGTGGTCGCCCGGTGCAGGGTACCCGGCCGGGGCCGCTTCGACCGGTCGGGGGCCAGCACCGACCCGATCGCCGCCGACGCCAGGTTCTGGGACGCCGCCGCGGCGGTCGCCCCCGTGCCCGGCCCCGGCCCCGGCCGCGGGGCCGGGGCGGCGGTGGGCGGGTTGCCGCAGACGTCGCAGTAGCCGTCCACGATCTGGCCCGGGCAGCCGGGCTGCCGGCAGGGCCCGGACGGGGTGCGGGCCGGCGCCGAGCCGGGCACCCCGCGCGAGCGCGCGCCGCCGGACGCCACCGCCGGGGCGGAGCGGGGCGGCAGGCCGCAGACGTCGCAGTACCCGTCGACGATCTGGCCGGGGCAGCCGGGCTGGTCGCACCTCATGACCGACCCCCCAGCGACGCGGCGTAGGCGCGGCAGCCCGCGACCAGCGGACGGGCGGCGTCCACCGGCACCGGGCGCAGGGCCAGGACGCCGCGGGCGGCGGCGACCATCGAGGCGAGCGTGGCGTCGCTGGGGCCCGCGGCGATCGCGGCGAGGTCGGCGTCCAGCTGCGCGACCTCGGCGAGGGCCCCCGCGTACGAGGACTCGACGAGGTCCATCGCCTGGCCGACCTGGGCGAGCCGGGCCTCGAAGGCGTCCAGCTCGGCGGTCGTCCCGGGCACGGGGCCGAGGTTGGCCACGTCGGGCACGGCGTACTTCGGGGCGGGGGTCACCGTAGCCACCGCCTGGGCGACCAGCGCCCGCAGGCCGGGCTCGCGGGCGGCGAGCGCCGCACGGGCGGCGCCGATCCGGGCCACCCGCTCGGCGTTCTGGCGGCGCAGCACCCCGCCGACGATGAGGTCGCGCTCGAAGGTGGCGGCCTCCGCCTCCAGCGGGCCCAGCAGCCCGCCGACGTCGCCGCCGCGGGCCGCCTTGTCGCCGACGTTCTGCAGGCGGGTGGCGAGCCGGGCGAGTTGCTGGCCGGCCGCGGCGGCGGCGTCCGGCGGTTCGAGGGCGACCTGGTCGCGCAGCCGCTCCAGGGTGGCGCGCAGGTCCTTCAGGCGCACGGCGACCGCGCTGCCGCCCGGGTCGAGCTGCAGCCGCTGCCGGAGCTGCGCGGTGAGGGCGTCCGACAGCCGGCAGGCCTCGGGCACCGACAGCCCCGACACCCCACCCGGGCCGCCGGTGCCCGGCCCCTCCAGCCGCCCCCAGATGAGCTGCGAGAGCTTCTCGCGTTCGGCGGGCCCGACGCGGCCGGAGTCCCAGGTGGTCAGCATGAGGTCGGCGCGCGTCCGGATCGCCTGCCACAGAGTCAGCCCCAGCCGCACGTCGGCCGTCAGCTCGGCGACGTGCGCGGACGCCTGCACGGCCGCGTCCAGCTCGTCGAGCTCCGCCCGCCGCGAGACCAGCCAGGTGTCGAGGGCGGTCAGGTAGGTGAGCAGCCGCTGCGGGTCGAGCTGCTCGCCGAGCCGTCCGGGCGCGGCCGGCGCGATGGCGCTCATCGGTACTCCCGCAGCCGCTGGGTGATGCCGAACCAGGAGGCGCCGGCGCCGAACAGGCCGAGCAGCAGCGCCAGGATCCAGGCCAGCTGCAGGTTCTGCTGCTGGGCGCCCATGTCGGACGCCGTCGCCACCCGCGCCTCCTCGAACGTGCGCAGCAGGCCGTCGGACGCCGTCCGGTACGTCGGGTTGACGCCGGTGGTGGTGTTGGCGGCCGCCGCCCTGGCCTCGGTGACCCGGTTGGCGTTCAGTAGCGCCACCAGCGATTCGTGCGCGGCCCGGTAGGCGCCCACGTCGGCCGTGGACTGGTTGTCGAGCTTGCCGACCGCCCCTCCGACCTCGGCCATCGCCGCCGACCAGGACGCCTGGAGCGCCGCCGCCTGGGCCGGCTGCAGCAGTTGGCGGCCCCCGATCGCCTTGGCTTCGGCCAGCTTCGCGTAGGCGGTGCCGGCCGCGGAGGCCGTGCGCAGCGAGCCCTGGCGGGCGCCGTCGACCACCGCCGCCGACTGGGCCAGGTTCGTGTCCACCAGCTGCCACAGCAGCACCGAGGACGCCAGCGCCAGCACCAGGCCGATGTTCAGGACGCGCTTGGTGCGCCGGGCCAGCCACACCGAGATGCCGAGCAGCAGCAGCACCGGGATCAGCGCCAGGGCCACCGCCCACAGCCGGTCGCCGGCGCGGGCGGCGTCCACCCGGGCGGTGTTGGCGGCGATCAGCGTGTCGAGCGCCGGGATCGTCTCGCCGGTGAGCGTGGCGCTCGCGTCGGCGACGTGGCGCAGGCCGGCGGCGTTGTCGGCCGGGTAGGCCGTGCGGGCGCGCTCCATGGTGAGGACGTAGGTGACCAGCCCGCCGTTGACCGCCGTGAGCTGGGCCTGGTCGTAGGCCTGGGCGCGGGACGCCTCGACGATCAGGGTGGACGCCTCCCGCAGCGCCTCGTTGTACTCGGTCAGCGCGGCGGCCGGGGTGCCCTGGGCGAGCCCGTGGGTGGCCAGCCCGTCGGCGCGGAGGATGTCGCCCTTGATCTGCTGCAGCCGCAGGATCTGCTGGGTGCCGGTGCCGATCTCCCCCAGCGAGGTCGACGTCGTGGACAGCACGAAGGCCCCCACCGCGCCGGCGATCAGGCAGGCCAGCACGGCGACGGTGCGCAGCAGCCGCAGCAGGGTCACCGAGCGCACCCGGAACCGATCGCCGCCGGCGGCGTCCGGGGTGGCGCCGGCCGCCTGGGCGGCGAGCGGCGACGGTGTCGCGGGGGACGCCGCGGGCTGCGGGATCGCGCCGGGGCGCGGGGCCGCCGGTGGGGTGCTGCGGCTGGTCATGGCTGGTCCGCCTCTCGCGGGTCGGGGGGGTCGCCGGCGGCCGGGGCGTCCGGGCCGAAGTCGACGGTCTCGGCGGGGGCGTCGCCGAGGACGTCGTCGGCGGTCAGGGTGCGCAGCTCGGCGACGGTCGGCTCGGACACCTCGCGGAGCCGCCACGCCTGGTGGCCGATCGCGGCCTCCATGACGTTGCGGGCGAAGCGGCCGTTGCCGAACGTCTGGTCGCGGACCTGCTGGCCGAGCAGCGTGCGGAAGGCGTCCAGGGCGCCGGGGCCGAGGTCGTAGTCGGCCTTGGCGACCATGCCGGTGAAGATGCCGATGAGCTCGTCGTCGGTGTAGTCGTCGAAGAAGATCGTCGTGCGGAACCGGGACGCCAGCCCCGGGTTCTCCGAGATGAACCGCGCCATCGGCAGCGGGTAGCCGGCCACGATGACCACTAGGTCGTGCCGGTTGTCCTCCATCTCCTTGACGAGGGTGTTGATGGCCTCCTCGCCGTACTGGTCCCCGGAGAGGCTGTAGGCCTCGTCGATGAACAGGACGCCCCCGAGCGCCGACTTGCAGACCTCGGCCGTCTTGAGCGCGGTCTGGCCCAGATAGCCGGCCACCAGTTCGGACCGGTCGACCTCGACCAACTGGCCCTTGCTCAGCAGCCCGAGCGCCCGGTAGATGCCGCCGACCAGCCGCGCCACCGTCGTCTTGCCGGTGCCGGGGTTGCCGACGAACACCAGGTGCCGCGTGATCGTGGCGACCTTGAGGCCGGCCTTCTCGCGCAGGCTCTCGACGCGCAGCACGGCGGTCTGGCGGTGGATCTCGGCCTTGACCGTCTTGAGGCCCACCAGGGCGTCCAGTTCGGCGAGCAGCTCGTCGAGAGACTTCTCCGGCTCGGCCGGCGCGGCCGCCGCGGCGTTCGGGTCGGGCTGCGGCGGGGCGGGGACGCCGGCGTCCGGGCC
>JAAYTZ010000049.1 GCA_012517965.1 Propionibacterium sp.
AGCGCCGGCCGCTCCCGCAGCGCCGGCCCCTGCGCCGGCCCCGGCCCCGGCGGCGCGGCCCACGCTCGAGACCCCCGAACGGGCGGGCACCCGGCTGGCCAGGCTGCGTCGCCGGCTCGCCGGGAGCAACAACATCTTCGCCGGCGCGCTGCTGGGCCTGCTGAGCCGCGACCGGATCGACGAGGCGACCTGGGAGGACTTCGAGGACACCCTCATCACCTCCGACCTGGGCGTGGGGCCGACGCAGGAGCTCGTGACGGGCCTGCGCCGCGAGCTGTCCATCGACGGCGTCCAAGATCCGGAGGTGGCCCGCGCCACGCTGCGCGCCGAGCTGATCAAGCTCGTCGACCCCACCCTCGACCGGCGGCTGCGGATCACCGGCGACAACGGCCTGCCGGGCGTCGTGATGGTCGTCGGCGTCAACGGCACCGGCAAGACGACGACGATCGGCAAGATCGCCCGGCTGCTCGTCGCCGAGGGCCGGACGGTGGTCCTCGGGGCGGCGGACACCTTCCGCGCCGCGGCCGCCGACCAGCTGGAGACGTGGGGCTCGCGGGTCGGCGTCCCGACCGTGCGCGGGCCCGAGGGCGGCGACCCCGCCTCGGTGGCGTTCGACGCCGTCGCTCGGGGAATCGAGCTCGGTGCCGACGTCGTCCTCGTCGACACCGCCGGCCGGCTGCACACCAAGACCGGCCTGATGGACGAACTGGGCAAGATCAAGCGGGTCATCGAGAAGAAGGCGCCCGTCACCGAGGTGCTGCTGGTCATCGACGCGACGACGGGGCAGAACGGCCTGATCCAGGCGCGGATCTTCTCCGAGGTGGTCCAGGTCACCGGCATCGTGCTGTCCAAGCTCGACGGGTCCGCCAAGGGCGGCATCGTCGTGCAGGTGCAGCGGGAGCTCGGCGTCCCCGTGAAGCTGGTGGGGTTGGGCGAGGGCGTCGACGACCTGGCCCCGTTCACCGCCGACGGCTTCGTCGACGGGCTGCTGGGCCGGTAGGCCCGGCGCGCGCCGGGCGCCGGTCGGCGGCGGGGGAGGGGGCGCCCGACCGGTAAGCTGGTCCGGACTTTGGCCACGCGTCCGTGAGGTACCCCTTTGTTCGACACACTGCAAGACCGGCTCTCCGCGACGTTCCGCAACCTGCGGGGCAAGGGCCGCCTGTCCGAGGCCGACATCAACGAGGCGCTCCGGGAGATCCGGCTCGCGCTGCTCGAGGCGGACGTCAACCTGTCCGTGGTCAAGGAGTTCATCGCGGCCGTCCGGGAGGAACTGGCGGGCGCCGAGCTGTCCCAGGCGCTCAACCCGACCCAGCAGATCGTCAAGGCAGTCAACGCCGAACTCGTCACGATCCTCGGCGGGCAGACCCGGGAGATCCGGTTCGCGAAGAACCCGCCGACCGTCATCATGCTGGCCGGCCTCCAGGGCTCGGGCAAGACCACGCTCGCCGGCAAGCTCGGCAAGTGGTTGAAGGAGAACAAGCACCACCCGCTGCTCGTCGCCTGCGACCTCCAGCGCCCCAACGCCGTCAACCAGCTCCAGGTGGTGGGCCGGCGCGCGAACGTGGCGGTGTTCGCGCCGGAGCCGGGCAACGGCGTCGGCGACCCGGTGGCCGTCGCGCGGGCGTCCATCGAGGAGGCGAAGCGGAAGCTCTACGACGTCGTGATCGTCGACACCGCCGGCCGCCTCGGCGTGGACGCCGAACTCATGCAGCAGGCCATCGACATCCGCGACGCGATCGACCCCGACGAGATCCTGTTCGTCGTCGACGCCATGATCGGCCAGGACGCCGTCAACACCGCCCGGGCCTTCGCCGAGGGCGTCGGTTTCGACGGGGTGGTGCTGAGCAAGCTGGACGGCGACGCCCGGGGCGGGGCGGCCCTGTCCATCGCGAAGGTGACCGGCAAGCCGATCATGTTCGCCTCCAACGGCGAGAACCTCAAGGACTTCGACCTCTTCCACCCCGACCGGATGGCGTCGCGCATCCTCGACATGGGCGACCTGCTCACGCTGATCGAGAAGGCCGAGAAGACCTTCGACGCCGAGCAGGCCGAGAAGGCCGCGCGCGCCCTCGTGGAGGGCAAGCGGTTCGGGCTCGACGACTTCCTCGCCCAGATGCAGGCCGTCCGCAAGATGGGCCCCATGAGCAAGATCCTGGGCATGATGCCCGGGATGGGTCAGTACAAGGAGCAGATCGGCGCCATCGACGAGAAGGAGGTCGACCGCATCGAGGCGATCATCTACTCGATGACGCCGGCGGAGCGGGCGAACCCCGACATCCTCAACGGTTCGCGCCGCGCCCGGATCGCCAAGGGCTCCGGCACCTCGGTCGCCGAGGTGAACTCCCTGGTCAGCCGCTTCGCCGAGACCCGCAAGATGATGCAGCAACTGGGGAGCAGCATGGGCGGGCTGGGCCTGCCCGGCATGGCCCCGAAGAAGGGCCGGCAGGCCGCGGCGTCCCGGAAGAAGAACCGCAAGGGTGTCTCCGGCAACCCGGCTCGCCGCGCGCAGGCGGCCCTGGAGCCTGCGGCGTCCGCGCCGGAGGCGCACCAGCCGGGCGCCTTCGACGAGTTCGGGCTGCCGACCGGCGCGCCGGCGTCCGCGAAGGACCCCTTCGGGCTGGGGGCATTGGACGAGTTTCAACTGCCCCCGGAACTGGCGAAGATGTTCGACCAGGGCAAGAAGTAGCTCCGGCCCCGGTCGGCGGCCCTTGTGTCGCGGGGCCGGGTTGGCCACGCTGAGGGCGTGACCCGCGAGCAGCACCCCCTGGACGCCCTCGGCCGGCCGCTGGCGGCCGTGACCCACCCCCACGACGGGCACGCCCACGTGCACCTCCTTGGAGGGGCCGCCGCCGGCCCCGCCCCCCGGCTCCACCTGCGGGGCACGTTCCTTCCGGGCGGCGAGGTGCGCGACGCCTGGGTCGTCGACGGCCGGCTCACGTTCGAGCCGGTGCCGGGGGCCGTCACGCTCGCGACGGGCGCCTGGATCCTCCCCGGGCTGGTGGACGCCCACTGTCACGTCGGCCTGGACGCCCACGGCGCGGTCGACGACGCCACCGCCGAAGAGCAGGCCCGCACCGACCGGGACGCCGGCACGCTCCTGATCCGGGACGCCGGCTCGCCGGCCGACACCCGCTGGATGGATGCCCGCCCGGACCTGCCCCGCATCATCCGGGCCGGACGCCACATCGCCCGCCCGCGCCGCTACCTGCGCAACTTCGCGGCGGAGGTCGAACCGGACGCCCTGGTCGACGAGGTCCGCCGCCAGGCCGCCCGCGGGGACGGGTGGGTGAAACTCGTGGGCGACTGGATCGACCGCGAGTCGGGCGACCTGGCCCCGCTGTGGCCGGTCGACGTGGCGCGGCGCGCCATCGACGCGGCGCACGCGGCCGGCGCCCGCGTCACGGCGCACTGCTTCGAGGAGCGGTCCGTGGCCGAGCTCGTCGCCGCCGGCATCGACGGCATCGAGCACGGGACGGGGCTCGACGACGCCACGATCGCGACGATGGCCGAGCGCGGGGTGGCGCTGGTGCCCACGATGGTCAATCTCGAGACCTTCCCCGCCATCGCCGCGGCGGGGGAGGCCAAGTTCCCGACGTACGCGGCGCACATGCGGGACCTGCACGCCCGGCGCTTCGAGACGATGGCCAAGGCGGTCGAGGCGGGGGTTCCCGTGTACGCGGGCACCGACGCCGGCGGGTCGCTCGCGCACGGGCTGCTCCCGGCCGAGGTCGAACTGCTGGCCCGGGTCGGCGGCGCGGAGTTCGCGTTGGGGGCGGCGTCCTGGCGGGCCCGGGAGTGGCTGGGGGTGGACGCCCTCGCGGAGGGTTCGTCGGCGGACCTGGTGGTCCTGGCCGAGGACCCGCGGTCGCGGCTCGGTGTTCTCCGGGAGCCGCTCGCGATCGTGCTGCGGGGGCGCGTGGTCGGCTGAGGGGTCGGTTGGGCGTCCGGCCGGGGTTTCTGGCAGAATGAGCGGCGCATCTGTGTCCGGATGGTGCCCTCTCTCGCCCTGCGGACACGGTTCACCCGAGGGCCGGTGTCCGGTTGTCCCACGCCGGAAGCAGGTTCTCACCCGTCTCGCCCGGGCACGTGTCCCGGGCTGTTCCAACAGGAGTAACCACAAACGTGGCTGTCAAGATTCGCCTGAAGCGGATGGGCAAGATCCGCTCCCCGCACTACCGCATCGTCGTCATGGACTCCCGCACCAAGCGTGACGGTCGGGCCATCGAGGAGATCGGCCTCTACCACCCGAAGAGCGACCCCTCGGTCATCCAGGTGAACTCCGAGCGGGCTCAGTACTGGCTCGGGGTCGGCGCGCAGCCGACCGACACCGTCGTGTCGCTGTTCAAGGCGTCCGGCGACTGGCAGAAGTTCACCGGCGAGGACGTCCCCTCGGGCATCAAGCCGCAGCCGGAGCCTGCCGACAAGGTCGCGCGCTTCAACGCCGCCCTCGCCGAGGCGGACAACGAGCCGGCCACCGGCGCCATCTCCGCGAGGGCCCGGAAGAAGGCCGAGGAAGCCGAGGCCGCCGACGCCCCGGCCGACGAGGCCTGATCGTGCTGGCCGACGCGCTGGAGCACCTGGTGCAGGGGCTCGTCGCCCATCCGGAGGACGTCACCGTCGCCGACCTCGACCGTCGGCGGGTGCGCACCCTGGAGGTGCGCGTCCACCCCGAGGACATCGGCAAGGTGATCGGGCGGCAAGGCCGCACCGCGGGTGCGCTGCGGACCGTGATCGGCGCCCTGGCGGGCCGCGAAGAGGTCCGCGTCGACTTCGTCGACGTCGACCGGCGTCCCCGCCGCCGCTGAACCCCTCGTGAGGCGCCCCGTCCCGACCCCGGGATCGGGGCGCCTTCCGCTGCCGAAGGAGGACGCAACGATGGCCGACACCGAACGGGTGCTCGTCGGCACGCTGGGCAGGCCGCACGGCCTGCGCGGCGAACTGATCGTGTTCCTGCGCACCGACTCGCCCGAGGTGCGGTTCGCGCCGGGGGCGTCCGTCGAAGTGGGACCGGGTGGCCGCCCCCTGACCGTGGTGGCGGCGCGCCGACACGCCGGCGCGCTGCTGCTGACCCTCGAAGGCGTGGCCGACCGCACCGCCGCGGAGGCCCTGCGGGGTCTCGACGTGTGGGCGCGGGTCCCCGCCGGGGAGATGCCCGAGGAGGAGGGCACCTTCTACGACCGCCAACTGATCGGCCTGGGCGTCCGCGACGCCGCCGGCCGGCAGGTCGGCCGCGTGACGGCGGTGCAGCACCCACCCGCCCAGGATCTGCTGGTCGTCGACGTCGCGGGGGTCGAGCGGCTGGTCCCGTTCGTCGCCGCGCTCGTGCCGGTGGTGGATCTGGCGGCGGGGTTCCTGCAGGTGGCCGACGTCGCGGGGCTGCTCGACGACGGCGAGGACGCGTGAACGCGGCCGCCGCGGGGCTGCGGCTGGACATCGTCAGCATCTTCCCCGGCTACTTCACCCCGCTGGAGTTGTCGTTGCTCGGGAAGGCCCAAAGCCAGGGGCTGCTGACCTGGCAGGTGCACGACCTGCGGGACTGGACACACGACCGGCACCGCACCGTCGACGACACGCCCTACGGGGGCGGCGCCGGCATGGTGATGAAGCCCGAGCCGTGGGGCGAGGCCCTGGACGCCATCCTGGCGGCGCACCCCGGCAGCACCCCCACGCTCGTGGTGCCCACCCCGGCGGGCGAGCTGTTCCGGCAGGCCACCGCCCACGAGTTGGCCGGGGCCGGTCACCTGATCTTCGCGTGCGGCCGGTACGAGGGCATCGACGCCCGGGTGGTCGACTACGCCCGCACCCTGATGCCTGTCCGGGAGGTCAGCCTCGGCGACTACGTGCTGAACGGGGGCGAGGTGGCCGCGCTGGCCATGATCGAGGCGATCGGCCGTCTCATCCCGGGGGTCGTCGGGAACCCGGAATCCCTGGTCGAGGAGTCGCACGCCCTCGACGGCGAGGGGCTGCTGGAGTACCCCGTCTACACCAAGCCGGCCTCGTGGCGCGGCCTCGACGTGCCCGAGATCCTGCTCTCCGGGCACCACGCCGCGATCGCCGCGTGGCGGCGGGAACAGGCGCTCGCCCGGACGCGCGAGCGGCGTCCCGACCTGCTGGCGGGGGACGCGGTGGGCGGCTGACGCCCCGTCGGCCGTTCCGCGACACGGCGGACCTGCCCGCGGAAGATCACAATCTTGTCTAGGGTGTCCCTCGTGGCGACTACTACTCTCACTCCTCACCAGAGAGCAGTCCGATCAACGGTGGCGATGAAGGCACTGATGGCCATCACCGGACTTCTGTTGATTGCGTTCCTGCTCATGCACATGGTCGGCAACCTGAAGATGTTCCTCGGGCCCGAATCCTTCAACCACTACGCCGAATGGCTCAAGGGCGAGATCCTGTACCCGATCTTCCCCAAGGGCTCGTTCATCTGGCTCTTCCGGTTCGTCCTGCTGGCCTCGATCGTGGCCCACATGTACTCGGCGTGGGTGCTGACCATCCGTGACCGGGCGGCGCGCGGCTCCAACTACGTGGTGACCAAGCGGCGTGCGCAGACCTACTCGGCGCGCACCATGCGCTGGGGCGGCGTCATCCTGGCGGGCTTCCTGGTGTTCCACCTGCTGCAGTTCACGACCCGCACCTTCCTGACCGGCTTCACGGCCACCGACGACCCGTACACGATGTTCGTGAAGAGCTTCAGCGGCCCCATGTCCTTCATGGTGATTCTGTACGCCCTCTGGCTCGTCGCCGTGTGCATGCACGTGCGGCACGCGGTGTGGAGTGCGCTCACCACCCTGGGTCTCAACACCTCCGAGCGGGCGCGTGGCGTCCTCAACTCCCTCGCCTGGATCGTTGCCGTGCTGCTGTTCGTCGGCTTCATCGCGGCCCCGCTGGCGGTCATGTTCGGATGGATCAAGTGATGACTGAAACGAGAACCCTCAAGGCCAACGACGCCGACTTCTGGACGGTCGGGAGCAACATCGAAGACACGAAGGCGCCCAAGGGCGTCCCGATCGAGCGCAAGTGGTCGGAGCACAAGGCCCACGTGCGCCTGGTGAACCCGGCCAACCGCCGCAAGCTGACGATCATCGTCGTCGGCACCGGCCTGGCGGGTGGCGCGGCCGCCGCGACGCTGGGCGAGGCCGGCTACAACGTCCTCAACTTCTGCTACCAGGACAGCCCGCGGCGCGCCCACTCGATCGCGGCGCAGGGCGGCATCAACGCGGCGAAGAACTACAAGAACGACAACGACTCGACGTTCCGGCTGTTCTACGACACCGTCAAGGGCGGCGACTACCGCGCCCGGGAGACGAACGTGTACCGCCTCGCCGAGGTCAGCGCCAACATCATCGACCAGTGCGTCGCCCAGGGCGTCCCGTTCGCCCGCGAGTACGGCGGCCTGCTCGACAACCGGTCCTTCGGCGGCGTGCAGGTGCAGCGCACCTTCTACGCCCGCGGCCAGACCGGCCAGCAGCTGCTCATCGGCGCGTACCAGTCGCTGGAGCGGCAGGTGGCCGCCGGCACCGTGCAGATGCACACCCGGCACGAGATGCTCGAGCTGATCGTCAAGGACGGCCGGGCCCGCGGCATCGTGACCCGTGACATGGTGACCGGTGCGATCGAGGCCTGGACCGGCGACGCGGTCGTCATCGCGACCGGCGGCTACGGCAACGTCTTCTTCCTGTCGACGAACGCCATGGGCTGCAACAACACGGCCGCGTGGCGCTGCCACCGCAAGGGCGCGTACTTCGCCAACCCGTGCTACACGCAGATCCACCCGACCTGCATCCCCGTGCACGGCTCGTCGCAGTCCAAGCTGACGTTGATGTCGGAGTCCCTGCGCAACGACGGGCGGATCTGGGTGCCCAAGCGCGCCGAGGACTGCGAGAAGGACCCCCGGCAGATCCCCGAGGAGGATCGCGACTACTACCTGGAGCGGATCTACCCGGCGTTCGGCAACCTGGTGCCCCGCGACATCGCGTCCCGCCAGGCGAAGAACGTGTGCGACGAGGGCCGCGGCGTCGGCCCGAAGGTCGAGGAGGTCGACCACCACACCGGTCAGACGGTGCGGCGGGCCCGCGGCGTGTACCTCGACTTCGCCGACGCCATCAACCGCCTCGGCAAGAAGGCGGTCGAGGCGAAGTACGGCAACCTCTTCGACATGTACGCCCAGATCACCGGCGAGAACCCGTACGAGACGCCGATGCGCATCTACCCGGCCGTGCACTACACGATGGGCGGCATCTGGGTCGACTACGACCTGATGACGACCATCCCCGGCCTGTACGCAGCCGGCGAGGCCAACTTCTCCGACCACGGCGCGAACCGCCTGGGGGCGTCCGCCCTCATGCAGGGCCTGGCGGACGGTTACTGGGTGCTGCCGAACACGATCAACGACTACCTGGCGGACGCGCCGTTCGGCAAGCTGGCCGACGACGACCCGGCGGTGGTCGAGGCGCTGGCCAGCGTCCGGGACCGGATCGACCGGCTGCTGTCGATCGACGGCACCCGCACGGTGGACGACTTCCACCGCGCGCTCGGCGTGATCATGTGGGAGTACTGCGGCATGGAGCGCACCGAGGAGGGCCTGAAGTTCGCGATCGGTGAGATCCGGAAGCTCCGCGACGAGTTCTGGCGCAACGTCAAGGTCACCGGCGTCAACGAGGACTTCAACCAGACCCTCGAGCGAGCGGGCCGGGTGGCCGACTTCCTGGAGTTGGGCGAACTGATGTGCGTGGACGCCCTCCACCGGCGCGAGTCCTGCGGCGGCCACTTCCGGGCCGAGTCCCAGACCGAGGACGGCGAGGCGCTGCGGCACGACGACGAGTTCCTGTACGTCGGGGCGTGGGAGTTCGGCGGCACCGGCGGAAAGCCGATCCTGCACAAGGAGCCGCTGGTCTACGAGGCGATCGAGCTGAAGCAGAGGAGCTACAAGTGATCATCAACCTGCGTGTTTGGCGCCAGCCGAATGCCCAGACCCCGGGCAAGATGGTCGCCTACCGGGTGGAGGGAGTGTCCGAGGACATGTCCTTCCTCGAGATGCTCGATCTGCTGAACGAGGACCTCACGGTCCGTGGTGAGGAGCCGGTGGCGTTCGACTCCGACTGCCGCGAGGGCATCTGCGGCATGTGCGGCGTCGTCATCAACGGCTCGGCCCACGGCCGCGCCTCGTCGCACGGCGACGTGCCGACCACCACGTGCCAGTTGCACATGCGCTCGTTCGCCGATGGCGCGACCATCGACGTCGAGCCCTGGCGGGCTGGCTCGTTCCCGGTGATCAAGGACCTCGTGGTCGACCGTTCCGCCTTCGACCGGATCATCTCGGCGGGCGGGTTCATCTCCATCAACGCCGGCTCCGCGCCCGAGGCGCACTCGGTGCCGGTGCCCAAGCTGCAGGCCGACCGCGCGTTCGACGCGGCCACCTGCATCGGCTGCGGCGCGTGCGTGGCCGCCTGCCCCAACGGGTCGGCGATGCTGTTCACGTCCGCGAAGATCACCCACCTCGCGATGCTGCCCCAGGGTCAGCCGGAGCGGTACCTGCGGGTCAAGAACATGGTCGCGCAGCACGACGCCGAGGGCTTCGGCGGCTGCACGAACATCGGCGAGTGCGCGGACGTCTGCCCCAAGCAGATCCCGCTCGACGCCATCTCCCAGTTGAACCGGGACCTCCTCAAGTCCCTGTTCAAGGGGGAGGGCAAGACCGCCTGATCTCCACCGCACGGACGCCGCCGGCGCCGGTCCCGCACGGGCCGGCGCCGGCGGCGTCTCGGATTGGGTCGCGGGGGCGGTTTGTGGCAGACTTGTCTCTCGTTGTGCCCGGCCGCTCCTGCCACAGGGGGCCACGCGCCGGGCCCTCCGACACGACGACGATCGAGGTGACCTGTGGCACCGGCGAGGACGACACGATGACTGATCTGATCTCCCAGGTTTCGGCCGACGCGCTGCGCACCGACCTGCCCGACTTCCGCCCCGGCGACAGCGTGAAGGTGCACGTGCGGGTCGTCGAGGGCAACCGCTCCCGCATCCAGGTTTTCGCCGGCGTCGTCATCGCCCGCAACGGCTCCGGGATCTCGGAGGCGTTCACGGTCCGCAAGGTGAGCTTCGGGGTCGGCGTCGAACGCACTTTCCCGCTGCACTCTCCGATCATCGAGAAGATCGAGGTCGAGCGCCGGGGCGACGTGCGCCGCGCCAAGCTGTACTACCTGCGTGGCCTGCGCGGCAAGGCCGCCAAGATCAAGGAGAAGCGCGATCACTGATCCGCGCCGGCCGGACGGGCCACAGGCCCGCCCGGCGCAAGGAGAGCAGAATGAAACCGGGGGCGACGGCGTCCTCGGTTTTCTGCGTGAGACCGCCATCATCGTCGTCGGGGCGCTGATCGCCACGACGCTGCTGCGGATGTTCCTGATCCAGGCGTTCGTGATTCCGTCCGGGTCGATGGAGAACACGCTGCAGGTGGGCGACCGGGTGGCGGTGCAGAAGGTCCTGCCCTTCCAGCGGGGCGACATCGTGGTGTTCGCCGACGATCTGGGCTGGTTGCCGCCCGCGAGCCCTCGGCTGGCGTGGTGGCAGTCGGCCCTGATGTTCGTGGGCCTGCTGCCCGACGAGAGCCAGAACTTCCTGATCAAGCGGGCGATCGGGCTGCCGGGAGACCGCGTGGTGTGCTGCGACGCCGACAATCGGGTGACGGTCAACGGCCAGCCGCTCGACGAGGGGTCCTACCTGTATCGGGACCCGGCGACGGGGCGGACCGTGCGGCCGTCCGATGTCGCCTTCGACGTCGTCGTGCCGTCGGGGAAGGTGTTCGTGATGGGCGACCACCGCAACGAGTCGGCCGACGCCCGCTGTCACCTCGCCGAGGACTACAACGGCGTGCTCGGCGGACGCGCCTTCGTGCGCCAGGAGTCGATCGTCGGGGCCGCGATCGCCACGGTGTTCCCGTTCGACCGGCTGGCGGCCCACACCCGGCCCGCCACGTTCGACGCGGTCCCCGCGCCCAGCAAACCGGCGCCGGCCGCCCCCGTGATCAACGGCGAGCCGCCGCCGCGCTGCTGACGCCCGTGTCCATCGTCATTCGCCGCGACGCCGGCCTGTACGGCTACGAGCGGGCCCTGGGGCGGGCCGGGTTCGCCGCCGCCGCGGGCGCCGACGAGGCGGGCCGGGGCGCCTGCGCCGGCCCGTTGGTGGCCGGCGCCTGCATTCTGGGCGGTCGAGCGATCCCCGGCCTCGACGACTCCAAGAAGCTCACCGCCGCCGCGCGCGAGCGGGTGTATGAGGCGATCGTGAGCCGCGCCGTCGCCTGGTCGGTCGTGCGGGTCGAGCCCGCCGAGTGCGACGCGCTGGGCATGCACGTGGCCAACCTGGAGGCGCTGCGCCGGGCCGTGTTCCGGCTGCCGGTCGAGCCGGATTTCGTGCTCACCGACGGCTTCCCCGTGGACGGCTTTGGGCGCCCCTCCCTGGCGATGTGGAAGGGGGACGCCGTGGCGGCGTCGGTCGCGGCGGCGTCCGTGCTGGCGAAGGTGACGCGGGACCGGATCATGCAGGCGTACCACGCGGAGTACCCGGAGTACCGATTCGATATCCACAAGGGGTATTGCACACGGCTGCACCAGGATGCCCTCGACGGGCTCGGCCCGTGCCCCGTCCACCGGCTGAAGTGGGACAACGTCGCGCGGACCGTTAGGCTGGAGCAGTTATGAGCGCCGAGGATCTTGAGCAGTACGAGAGCGAACTGGAACTCCAGCTTTACCGCGAGTACAAGGACGTGGTGGGCATCTTCACCTACGCGGTGGAGACGGAGCGCCGGTTCTACCTGTGCAACGCCGTCGACCTCAAGGTGCGCACCGAGGGCGGCGACGTCTACTACGAGGTGTCGATGGGCGACGCCTGGGTCTGGGACATGTACCGGCCCGCCCGGTTCGTCAAGTCCGCGAAGGTGCTGACGTTCCGCGACGTCTCGATCGAGGAGATCGCTCACTCGGAGTTGGAGATCCCCAAGGACCTCCAGCGCTGAGCTCGGCGGACTCTCCCCCGAGGACACCTTCCGCCTCCCCGTCAATCTCGCTAAGCTCCCAGAAGTATCTCGAAGTCGAGATGTATGCCGAGGAGGGCTCATGCAGGGTGAGGTGTGGTACCCCAGCGATGATGTGGTCGCAGCGGCGGTCGTTCCCGACCATGACGCCCTCGCCGCGGCCGCGGCCGCGGATCCGGTGGGCTTCTGGGCGGACCGGGCGAACGAGCTGGAGTGGTTCGAGCCGTGGGAGAAGACGCTCGACGACTCCAACGCGCCGTTCTTCAAGTGGTTCACAGGGGCACGGACGAACATCGTGCACAACGCCGTCGATCGGCACATCTCCGGGCCGCACAAGAACAAGCTGGCCCTGATCTGGGTCGGGGAGAACGGCGATCACGCCACCTACAGCTACTTCGCCCTCAACCGCGAAGTCGAACGGATGGCCAACGTGATCCGGTCGATGGGTGTGCGGAAGGGTGACCGCGTCACGATCTACCTGCCCCGCATTCCGGAGCTCCACTTCGCGATGCTGGCGTGCGCCAAGCTCGGCGCCGTCCACTCGGTGGTGTTCGCCGGCTACAGCGCGGACGCCCTGCACGACCGGGTCAACGCTTCGGAGAGCAAGCTCCTGATCACCGCCGACGGGGCCTGGATCAACGGCCAGGTCTTCCCGCTCAAGGGCATCGTGGACGAGGCCCTGCGGTTCAGCCCGAGCGTCGAGAACGTCATCGTGGTGCGTCGCACCGGGCAGGACGTGACGATGGACGCCCTGCGCGACCACTGGTACCACGACCTCGTCGCGCTGCCGATCGCCAAAGGGCGCTGCGAGACCGTCAAGATGGACGCCGAGGACCCGCTGTTCATCCTCTACACCTCGGGGTCGACCGGGAAGCCGAAGGCGATCGTCCACACCCATGGCGGCTACATGGTCGGCGTCTACGCCACGATGAAGTACGTCTTCGACCTACGGGAGGAGGACCGCTACTGGTGCACCGCCGATCCCGGCTGGATCACCGGGCACTCCTACCTCGTGTACGGTCCGCTGCTCAACGGCGCGACGGCCTTCATGTACGAGGGTGGGCCCACGTACCCCTACCCCAACAAGTGGTGGCAACTGATCGAGTACTACGGCATCACGATCTTCTACACGGCGCCCACCGCCATCCGGTCGCTGATGCGGTTCGGCGACGCCTGGGTGAACCGGCACGACCTGTCGTCGCTGCGCCTGCTCGGCTCGGTGGGGGAGCCCATCAACCCCGAGGCGTGGCGCTGGTTCCACCGCGTCATCGGCAAGGAGCGGTGCCCCCTCATGGACACCTGGTGGCAGACCGAGACGGGGGCCTTCCAGATCTGCCCGACACCGTCGATGCCGCTCAAGCCGGGGTCGGCCGGGAAGCCGTTCTTCGGCCAGGCCGTCGAGATCCTGGACGAGGAGGGGCGGCCCGTGCCGGCCGGGCAGGAGGGGCTGCTGGTGCTGACGAACCCCTGGCCAGCGATGCTGCGCACCCTCTACCGGGAGGACGAGCGGTACGTCGAGTCGTACTGGTCGAAGTTCCCCGGGAAGTACCTGGCGGGGGACGCCGCCCGCGTCGACGAGGACGGCTATGTGTGGGTGATCGGCCGGTCCGACGACGTGATCAAGGTGTCCGGGCATCGCCTGGGCACCGCGGAGGTCGAGTCCGCGCTGGTCTCGCACCCCGTGGTCACCGA
Source organism: Propionibacterium sp. (assembly GCA_012517965.1). GTDB lineage: Bacteria > Actinomycetota > Actinomycetes > Propionibacteriales > Propionibacteriaceae > Propioniciclava. The sequence goes on from JAAYTZ010000049.1 coordinate 13,718, forward strand.
GGCGGCCGCCATCGGGTTGCCACACGAGGTGAAGGGCAACGCGATCCATGCGTTCGTCGTGATCAAGCCGGGGATCGAGCCGACGCTGGAACTCGGGGAGCAGATCCGGCAGCACGTGGGCGCCCAGCTCAGTCCCATCGCCAAGCCCGACACCGTCGAGTTCGTCTACTCGCTGCCGAAGACCCGCTCCGGCAAGATCATGCGGCGCGTCCTCAAAGCCCGGGCGCTCGGCCAGGACGAGGGGGATCTGTCCACGCTCGAGGCCGACTGACGCTGGAGTTATCCACAGCTTTGACACGCGCCGCCCATCGTGGCGGCCGTGAACGAGAAGGCGGATACCCGACGAGCCACCGGTGCGTCGGGGGAGGAGCTGGCGGCGGCGTGGCTGACCCGCCGGGGCTGGACGGTGCTGGCCCGGAACTGGCGATGCCGGTCGGGGGAACTGGACATCATCGCGCGCGATCCCGGCGGAGCGCTGGTGGCGTGCGAGGTCAAGACCCGTCGGGGGCTGGGGTTCGGTGACCCTCTGGAGTCGATCACGCACGTCAAGCTGCGTCGGCTGCGGGATCTGGTCTGCGAGTGGCGCCAGGCCCAGGAGGAGGCGGTGGGCTACGTCCGGCTGGATGCCATCGGCGTCCTGATCGACGCCGACGGACGCCCCCGGCTGCGGCATCTGCGGAACCTGGAGCAGCGGTGAGGCTCGCGCGCGCCTGGTCGGTGGCGCTCCAGGGTATGACGGCGGAGTTGATCGAGGTCGAGGTGTCCTTCGGGGCGGGGTTGCCCCGGACGATCCTCGTCGGGTTGGGGGACGCCGCCGTTCAGGAGGCGCGCGAGCGGTGCCGGTCGGCCGTGGGGGCGTGTCACCTGCCGTGGCCGACGACCAGCCTGACCATCAACCTGTCGCCGGCGGACATCCCCAAGGCTGGGTCGCACTTCGATCTGGCGATCGTCGCGGCGCTGATGGCGGCGTCCGACGTGGTGCCGGCGGCGGCGCTGGAGTCGACGGTGTTCATGGGCGAGCTGGGGCTCGACGGCAAGGTGCGGCCGGCCCGCGGCGTCCTCGCGTCGCTGCTGGGGGCGCGTCGGCAGGGGGTGGCTCGGGCCGTGGTGCCGGCGGGCCAGGTGCGCGAGGCGCGGCTGGTGGAGGGCCTGTCCGTGGTCGGGGTGGCCCGGCTCGACGACGTGGTGGCCCTTCTGCGCGGCCAAGAGATCCCCGAGCCGCCGGCCGAGCCGGCCCCCGCCCCGGAGCACCGGGTCACCCGTGACCTGGCCGACGTGGTGGGCCAGAGCGAGGGCCGGTGGGCCCTGGAGGTGGCAGCCGCGGGCGGTCATCACCTCGCGATGGTCGGCCCCCCGGGCGTGGGCAAGACCCTGCTGGCGGAACGGCTGCCGGGGGTGCTGCCCGATCTCACCCCGGCGGAGTCGCTCGAGGTGTCGGCGATCCACTCGCTGGTCGGCGCTCCGCTCGACCACCTGGTGGTCCGGCCGCCGTACGCGGACCCGCACCACACCGCGTCGCAAGCGGCGCTGGTCGGCGGGGGGAGCCGGTTCGCGCTGCCGGGGGCCGTCTCGAAGGCCCACCGCGGGGTGCTCTTCCTGGACGAGGCCCCCGAGTTCTCGCCGCGGGCGCTGGAGTCGCTGCGGACCCCGCTGGAGAAGGGGGAGGTCGTGCACATGCGGTCGCAGGGCCAGGTGACGTATCCGGCCCGGTTCCAACTGGTGCTGGCCAGCAACCCGTGCCCGTGCGGTTGGTACGGCACGCGCGGGGGAAAGGACTGCACGTGTGCCCCGATGGCGATCCGGCGGTACCGGGAGCGGTTGTCCGGGCCGATCCTCGACCGGATCGACATCCACCTGCACCTGCGGCCGTTGGAGGGGAGTTCGCTGCGGATCGCCCAGTCGGGGGAGCCGTCGGCCGCCGTCGCCGAGCGCGTGCTCGAGGCCCGTGAGCGGCAGCGGAGACGGCTGACGCCCTTCCAGGTTGGGACGAACGCGGAGGTGTCCGGGGCCGTGCTGCGGACCCGGCTTCGGGCCCCCCAGGGCGAGCAGATCGTCGAGCGGGCACTGCGGCTCGGTCAGCTGAGCGTACGCGGGGTGGTGAAGGTCCTGAGGCTGGCGTGGACGCTCGCCGACCTGCACGGCCACGACGTGCCGACCAGAGCCGACGTGCACGCGGCCCTCGGGATGCGCCTTGGTGAACTTGGGGAGGTGCGCAGTGCACGAGGAGCGTGACACGAGACGGGCGCTGGCCTGCGTGGTCGAGGGGGGCGACCCTCGGCTGGCTGCGTTGATCGCCCGGCACGGCGTGGCGGAGGTCTGGCGGCTTGTTCTCGCCGGCGCGACGGATCCGGCCTGGACCGCGCGGGCCCGGGCACTCGACCTGGGGTCGCTCCTGCGCGCTGAGCGCCGCTGCTCGGCGCGCTTCCTGATCCCCGGCGATCCCGAGTGGCCCGAGCGGCTCGGCGATCTCGAGTTCTGCCCCGAGGTGCAGCGGCTGGGCGGGGTCCCCGCCGGGCTGTGGGTGCGCGGCGAACGGCCGCTGGCGGACGCCGTGGAGGCTTCGGTGTCGATCGTGGGCTCGCGGGCGTCTAGTTCCTACGGCGACCGGGTGGCCACGGAGCTGGCCGACGGGCTGGTGGCCGAGGGCGTGTCGGTGGTGTCCGGAGGTGCCTTCGGCATCGACGCCGCCGCGCACCGGGGAGCACTGGCCGGCGGTGGGCCCACCGTGGCGTTCGTCGCGGGCGGGGTCGACGAGCCGTACCCGCGCACCCACGCCCAGTTGCTGGAGCGGGTGGTCGAGCACGGCGCTGTGGTCTCGGAGTACCCGCCGGGCGAGCGTCCGACCCGGTATCGCTTCCTGGCCCGGAACCGGCTCATCGCGGCGATCAGCCAGGGCACCGTGATCGTGGAGGCGGCCGTACGCAGCGGTGCACGCAACACGGTCACGTGGGCGTCCGGCTGTGGTCGACCGGTGATGGCCGTGCCCGGCCCGATCGGCAACGTGACCTCCTTCACGCCGCACCGGCTGATCCGGGAGGGGGAGGCGGTGCTGGTCACCGGCGTTGCCGATGTGCGCGAGCTGATCGGTCCGCTGGGAGTGGTGGGCGACGATCGCCCGCGCTGCGCGCGACTCTTCGACACCCTGGACGCCGACCAGCGGGCCGTGCTGGAGGCGTTGCCGGAACGGGGAGGCCGAGACGCGGGCGAGGTGGCGCTCCGGGCCGGCGTGACCGTGGCCGCGGCGTTCGCGGCTCTCAGCGAGCTCGCCGAAGCCGGACTGGTGACGCGGCGGGGCGACGGGCTGTGGCGATTGGGGGAGTTCGGCAACCGGCCCCTGGTGCCCGTCCCGGGGCCAGCGAGCGAGAGGTGAGCGGCACGTCGGCACACGTGAGCGCGAGTGAGCGGGGCCTGGGGTTCGCGGTGGGATCAGCGCAGCAGGAGCACCACGCACGCCAGGGCCGTGGCAGCTGTGGTGGCCCGCTCGAAGCGACGGCGTCGCCGGTGAGGAGCAGCAGCAGCACGGCGGCGGTCGACTCGCGGGCCGGGATTGCCAGGGCGAAGAGCGCGACCGCCACCGCCCCGAGGCCCCCGAAGCTGGCCTTCGAGAACCCGATGAGGACGCCGCCGCAAGCCATCGCCAGCAGCGCCGGCCAGTCGAGCGCCGCGATCTGGTCGAGCACCGGCCCCCCTTTCCCGCCGCGACGGAGGCGGACTCCTGGGCCGGACACTACGCCAGGGACGGCGGCGGCCGCGGCGAAGCACGGGGGGCGTTGGTCGGTACGCTTCGGCCATGGACATCGCATTCCTCGGCACCGGCCGGATGGGCACCGAACTGGCCCTCCATCTCCTCGCCTCCCACCGGTTGACGGTCTGGAACCGGACGCCGGGGCGCACCGCCCGCCTCGAGGCGGCCGGTGCGTCGGTCGCCACCACCGTGGCCGACGCGGTCCGCGGCCAGCCCGTGGTCGTCACCGCCCTCTTCGGTCCGGAGACCGTGCGCGAGGTCGTCACCGCCCCGAACGCCCTGGAGCCCGGCACCCTGTGGCTCGACGCGACCACGGTGTCGCCCGCTGACGCCGCCGAGTTCGCCGCCTGGGCGGAGGCCGCCGGCGTCCGGTACGTGCATACCCCCGTGGTCGGCACCCTCGGCCCCGCCCGCAACGGCGCCCTCGGCGTCTACGTGGGTGGCACGGACGCCGCCGCGCGCGCCGAGGCGGAGGACATCGTCCGGCCGTGGGCCGATCCGACGCGGCTGCACCAGGTCGACTCGGCGCCCCAGGCCGCCGCGGCGAAACTGCTGGCGAACCTCGCCCTCGCCGTGTCGATGCAGGGCCTCGTGGAGGCGCTGCGGCTGGGTCACGCCCAAGGCTTCAGCACCGAGCGGGTGCTCGATCTGCTCGACCGGACCGGCCTCGCGTTCCCGGCCACCATGAAGCGCACCCAGGTGACGACCGGCGTCTTCGACGACGCCCACTTCACGGCGGACGCCCTCGCGAAGGACATCCGCCTGATGCTGCGGTCCACGCCGGACCCGCTGCCGGCCACCACGGTCGCCCTGGAGTCGTTCGTGCGCGCGCAGCGCGCCGGGCAGGGCGACTGGGACATCTCGGTGATCGCCCAGCCCGAGGTCGACGGGCGGTAGCCGGTCAGGCCGGACCGGGGGCGTCCAGGTTCTCGATCGGCAGGGTGGGCACCCCGGGCGTGGGGAAGCCGAACACCTGGCCGAAGAACGACTCGGCCGCTTCCACCGAGGCGACGATGGTCTCGGCTCGCCGGAAGCCGTGGCCCTCGCCGTCGTACAGCACCAGCGCGAGCGGCAGCCCGCGGGCACGGGCGGCGTCGGCCAGCGCCTGGGCCTGGCTGGGCGGCACCACCCGGTCGTCGCGTCCCTGCTGGATCAGGATCGGGCAGTTCAGCCGGTCGAGGCGGTTCAGCGGCGAGCGCTGCGCGTAGACGTCGGGCACGTCGTCCGGCCCGCCTCCCAGCAGGCCGTCGAGGTAGCGCGACTCGAACTTGTGCGTCTCCCGGGCCAGGAGCCCCAGGTCGGCGATGCCGAACAGCGAGTGCCCCGCCGAGAAGACATCGGACGCCGTCAGCGCGGCCAGCGTCGTGTACCCCCCGGCCGAGCCGCCCTCGATGGCCAGCATCCGCGGGTCCGCGAGGCCGGCCGCCACCGTCGCGCGGGCGGCGTCGACGCAGTCGCGCACGTCGACGACCCCCCACTGCCCCTGCAACCGCTCGCGGTAGGCGCGGCCGAACAGGGCCGATCCGCCGTAGTTGACGTCGAGGACGGCCCAGCCGCGGGTCGTCCAGTACTGGCGGGCGAGCTGGAAGCCGGCGTAGGCGGCCCCGGTCGGGCCCCCGTGGGAGAGCACCAGCAGCGGCGGCCGCGTGCCCGCGGGGGCGGTGTACCCGGGGTGTGTGGGTGGGAAGTAGAACGCGTGCACCGGTCCCTGCGGGCCGTCCCAGGTCAGGGGCCGTGCCGTCGAGACGAACGCGGCGGGCAGGGGGGCGTCCTCGCCGGCGACCAGCGGCGACAGCGCCCCGTTCGCGCCCGACCAGTGCTCCAGCGTGGCGGGCCGGTCCAGTCTCTGCACGAGCACGGCGAGGTCGCGGCCGTCGGTGCCGAGGCTCGCCCCGGCGACGGGCTCGCCGAGGAGGGGGGTGAACCCGCCGTCAACGCCGACGATCCCCGGCGTCCCCACACCGTCGGCGTACCGGACGCAGCCGACGCGGCCATCGGCCAGGGGCGCCAGGGCGCGCGTGAGCTGCCAGGCCGGTCCGCAGTAGTCGTGGTCGTCGTCGGTGAGGCGCCGTTCGGTGCCGACGGCGTCCAGGGTGTAGAGGTTCCAGAAGCCGGACCGGTCGTCGCAGAACACGAGGTCCTCGCCGCACCAGGCCGGGTGGCAGGGCGCGCTGTCCGGCGTCCCGGCGACCTGGCGGACGGCGCTCGGGGCTGGTCCGTCCAGGCGGCCGACCATCAGGCGGGTGGCGTCCCAGGGCATGTTCGGGTGGTCCCACTCGACCCAGGCGAGGCGGCCGTCGGCGGCCAGGGTGGGCGGTCCGTAGAAGTCGGCCCCGGCGACCAGCACGCGGCCGCCGTCGGCGTTGTCGCCGGTCAGGTCGAGGGCGACGAGGGTGTTGACGCAATCCAGATCCGAGGCGCGGTGGTCCTCGCGGACGGCCAGCACGAGCTGCCGCTCCGGGTGCACCTCGAACGCGGCGAACCGCAGCCCGTCGACCGCGACGAGCGGCCGCCGGCCGGCGGCGTCCAGAACGTAGACCGCCCCCGAGGGGAACGTGGAGTAGACGAGGACGCCGTCCCGCACCGCCCAGCCGCCGCCGCCGTACTCGTGGACGGCGGTCCGGACGTTGTCGCCGGGGGTCAACTCGGCCGGCGTGTCGCCGACGAGCCGCCACACCGACGTGCGCCCGCCCTCCTCGGAGCGGGTCTCGGTCCAGTGGGCGACCCCACCGTCCAAAGTGGGGTCGCCCCGGTCGACCCGGGCGGCGGTGAGGGCGCGGGCGTCCAGGGGCGACGGCCAGGAGCCGTAGGGTGCGACGGGCATGGCCGTCAGCCTAGAGGCCCCAGGGGATGCGACCCTCAGTCCAGGACGCGCCGCAGCAGCTCGGTGACCCGCCGCTGAAGCTCGTCGCGGATGTCGCGGACCACCTCGATCGGCTGGCCCTGCGGGTCGGCGACGTCCCAGTCCTCGTAGATCTTGCCGGGGTAGTAGGGGCAGGTGTCGCCGCAGCCCATGGTGATGACGACATCGGCGGCCTTCACGACGGTGTCGGTGAGCGGCTTGGGGTAGGCGGTCGTGAGCGCGATGCCGCGTTCGGCGAGCACCTGGACGGCCACGGGGTTGATCTCGTCGACCGGCCGCGAGCCGGCCGAGCGGACGTGGACGCGGCGGGCCGAGAGGTGCTCGGCCAGCGCGGCGGCCATCTGGGAGCGGCCGGCGTTGTGGACGCATACGAAGAGGATCTCGGGGACCTTCTTGGCGACGCGGCCCTCGGCCTGGGCTTTGGCCATGAGCTGCTCGCGGGCGTGCCGGGCGACCAGCACGGGCAGGTACTGCTGGATGCGGGCGGTGCCCTCGAGCAGGGCACGGGCCTCGGTGACGGCCTCGGTCACTTCCTGGGGGGAGAAGACGCCGGCGTAGGCGTAGGTGAGGTCGCCGATGATCGCGGCGGCGGTCGGATCGTCCATCGGGGCTCCTGTGGTCGTGGTGGGGTTCAGCGTGAGGCTTCGGCGGGGGTGGGGTGGACCTCGACGCCGAGTTCACCGAGCAGCTCGGTGACGCGGCGGCGGATCTCGTCGCGGATGGGGCGGACGGCGTCGACGCCCTGACCGGCGGGGTCGGCCAGCGTCCAGTCGAGGTAGCGCTTGCCGGGGTAGTAGGGGCAGGTGTCGCCGCAGCCCATGGTGATGACGACGTCGGAGGCCTGGACGGCCTCGTTGGTGAGGATCTTGGGCTTCTCGGCGGAGATGTCGATGCCGTCTTCGAGGAGGGCGTCGCGAACGGCGGGGTTGATGGAATCGGCGGGCGCCGACCCGGCGGAGCGGACCTCGACCGCGCCGCGGGAGAGATGGTGGGCGTAGGCGGCGCCCATCTGGGAGCGGCCGGCGTTGTGGACGCAGACGAACATGATCGACGGCTTGGTGGTCATGGGGTTCCTTTCGGACGCCGCAGGTGCGGTCGGACGGGTGGGGGGCGTGGGTCAGCGGGTGGGGAGGGTGGGATCGTTCGGGAAGAGGCGGGGGGCGAGCCAGAGGGCGACGTAGACGAGCCCGACGAGGACGGGGACCTCGATGAGCGGGCCCACGACGCCGGCCAGCGCCTGGCCGGAGGTGACGCCGAACGTGCCGATGGCGACGGCGATCGCCAACTCGAAGTTGTTGCCGGCGGCGGTGAAGGCGACGGTGGTGGCGTGGGCGTAGTCGAGGCCGACCGCCCGGGCGGCGAGCAGCGAGCCGAGCCACATGATCGCGAAGTAGGCGACCAGCGGCAGGGCGATGCGGGCGACGTCGAGGGGCCTGCTGGTGATCTGGTGGCCCTGGAGGGCGAACAGCAGCACGATCGTGAACAGCAGCCCGTACAGGGCCCACGGGCCGAGTTTGGGCAAGAACCGCTGTTCGTACCAGGCGCGGCCTCGGGTGCGTTCGCCGATCTGGCGGGTGAGGAAGCCAGCCACCAGGGGGATGCCGAGGAACACCAGCACCGAGACGAAGATCGCCCAGAACGAGAAGTCGGCCGAGGTGGTGGGCAGGCCGAGCCAGCCGGGCAGCAGTTGCAGGTAGAACCAGCCCAGGGCGCTGAACGCGACCACCTGGAACACCGAGTTGATCGCGACGAGCACGGCGGCGGCCTCCCGGTCGCCGCAGGCGAGATCGTTCCAGATCAGCACCATGGCGATGCAGCGGGCGAGCCCGACGATGATCAGGCCGGTGCGGTACTCGGGCAGGTCGGGCAGCAGCGCCCAGGCAAGGGCGAACATCAACGCCGGGCCGATCACCCAGTTCAACACCAACGACAGGCCCATCAGGCGGCGGTTCGCGGTGACGCGGTGGGTCTCGTCGTAACGGACCTTGGCCAGCACCGGATACATCATGACCAGCAGGCCGAGGGCGATCGGCAACGAGACAGAGCCGACCTTCACGGCGTCCAGGGCCCCGGCCAGGCCGGGCACGAGGCGTCCGAGCAGCAGCCCGACGCCCATCGCGGCGAGGATCCACACCGGCAGGAACCGGTCCAGGGTGCTCAGCCGGCCGGCCACCGAGGGGTGGTGGGCCGGCTGCGCGTGGGTGTCGGTGTGCGCCACAGCAGCCTCCGTATCGATGAGTTTCGATGAGTACCTTTGCTTATGGATCGACGGATGTCAATCCGCGGGTTAGGGTGGGGGAATGTCCCGATCGCTCTCCCTGGTGGACGCCGCCGGCGCGGCACCCCCTCCGCCGGGTCGTCCCGCCCCGGCGGAGGCCGCCTGTGCGGCGGCGGCGACCACCCTGTTGCCGCTCGACCAGGCGGAACGCCTCGCGGACCTCTTCAGGGCCCTCGCCGATCCGACCCGGGTGCGGCTGCTCGCCCACATCGCCGGCGCCGAGCACGGCACCACGTGCGCCTGCCACCTGCCCGCCAGCCTCGGCATCAGCCAGCCGACCCTGTCCCACCACCTGAGGAAGCTGACCGAAGCTGGCCTGATCACCCGTGAGCAACGCGGTCGCTGGGCGCATTACACCGCCGTTCCCGGCGTTCTCGAGCTCGCCCGCGACTTCCTCGGCGCCTCCACCGACGCGGCCCGGTGCTGACCCGGACCGTCCGGGGTCAGAAGTCGGAGGCGGCGATGATGGTCTCGCCGGCCTCGATGCCCGCGACGATGCGCTCAGCGACCGTGCGCGGGTCGAGACCGGCGCCGAACCGGGGTGCGGTGCCCGCGAGTGGCCGCGTCGCCAGCCCGGTCTCGGTGTGGGGCGGTTGGACGTCGCACACCAGCACCCCGGCGCGGCGCACCTCGCGCGCGAGCGCCTGGAAGCCGGCCGCGGCGGCCGCCTTGGACGCCGAGTACGCGGCCAGACCGGGCAGCGGCGTCGCGGCGACCACCCCGGACAGGTTGACGAGGAAGCCCCGGCTCTGCCGGAGCGTCGGGAGGACGTGTCGGGCGAGCCACAGGGGCCCGAGCGCGTTGGTCAGCAGGAGTTCCTCGATGACGGCGTCGTCGGTGGCCTCCAACTCGCCGAAGGCGACCACACCGGCCGCGATCACGACGCCGTCGAGGCGTCCGTGGTGGGCCAAGGCGTGGCTCACGAGGGCCCCGCCGGCGGCGACGTCGGTGAGGTCGAGTCGGACGTCGACGGGCCCCGAGCGTCCGGCCACGAGGACGGTGGCGCCCCGACCCGCCAGCGCCTCGGTCAGCGCCCGGCCCAGGCCACCGGTGCCCACCACCGCGACGACCGCGGCGTCCAGATTCCGTGCCATGGGCGGAGCCTAGCGCCGGCTCCTGCTGCCGTCTGAGCCGATGGCGCAGCCGCGGTTGGGAGCGGGGTGGTGCGGTTCGCGGGAGGTGACGACCGGTCCGGCGCACGACAGCGGCGACACATCGCTAGGGTGCCCACAGAAGGCCGGGTGGGCGATCGGTGGTTTGGTCTCGTGCCGGACTCGGGGGGTGGTTGGCGTATGGCTGCGGGTGGTTCGGCGGGCGCGGAGGCCCGGCGTCAGCTCGCGCTGGCCGAGGCCCATGAGCGGGCGGCGGCGGAGGCGCGAGCCGCTGCCGGGCGGTTCTCGGTGGCGGAGGTCACTGAGAAGTCGACTGCGCGGACCCTCGCGCCGTTGGCGGGGCTGGGGTACTTCTTGCTGCCCGATCGGCGGTGGCCGGGCACGAGACGGGCGCAGGTCGACTTGGTCGTGATCGGACCGGGCGGTGTCTTCATCGTCGACACCAAGGCCTGGGCCGAAGTTGCCATTGATGGTGGGCGAGTCTTCCGCGGCGATG
>JAAYTZ010000050.1 GCA_012517965.1 Propionibacterium sp.
AGGAAGGGGCCCCAACCGCGGACGCGGTCAGGCAACGGACGTCGTGTCGGGCAAATCCCATGACCGCCACCGGGCAGTTCTCATGACCGCCAGCGGGCAACTACATGACCGTCACTGGGCAGTTTCTCGTGTCCGCCGACAGACAGAACTCGCTGTCGCATCTGCAGCCAGGCGTCCGGTCCACGTCAAGGGGGAGACTCGAGATGGGCGGTTCCTTTCCGGACGGTTTCCTGTGGGGCGGTGCGACCGCGGCCAATCAGCTTGAGGGCGCTCACCTTGCCGACGGCAAGGGACTCTCGATCCAGGACGTGATGCCTCGGGGGATCCTCGGCCCGCCCAGCGAAGGCGATCTGCCGTTGAACCTCAAGCACGAGGGTGTGGACTTCTACCACCGCTACGCCGAGGACATCGCGCTGTTCGCCGAGCTGGGCTTCACGGTGTTCCGGTTCTCGATCGCGTGGAGCCGGATCTTCCCGAACGGCGACGACGAGACCCCCAACGAGGCCGGGCTCGCGTTCTACGACCGGGTGCTCGACGAACTCGAGCGGCACGGGATCGAACCGCTGGTGACGCTCAGCCACTACGAGACGCCGCTGCACCTGGCGAAGGCCTACGACGGGTGGACCGATCGCCGGCTGATCGGCTTCTTCGAGCGCTACTGCCGGGTCGTGTTCGCCCGGTACGGGCACCGCGTCAAGTACTGGATCACGTTCAACGAGATCAACTCGGTGTTGCACGCCCCCCTGATGTCGGGTGGCATCTGGACGCCGAAGGAACAGCTCACCGCCCAGCACCTGCACCAGGCCATCCACCACGAACTGGTCGCGTCCGCGCTCGCCACGAAACTGGCCCACGAACTGGCACCCGGCGCGCAGGTCGGCTGCATGATCCTGGCCATGCCGACGTACCCGCTGACCCCGGCCCCCGCCGACGTGCTCGCCGCCCGCCGGCTGGAACACGAGAACTACGCGTTCGGCGACATCCACTGCCGTGGCGAGTACCCCGGCTACCACCTGCGGGCGCTTCGGGAGCAGGGTGTCGAACTCGTCATCACCGACGAGGACCGCGCGATCCTGCGCCACACGGTCGATTTCGTGTCGTTCAGCTACTACGTCAGCCAGTGCGCCACGGCCGATCCTGAGCGGGCAGAGGCGGGCGTCGACCTGTTCGCGGGTGTCAAGAACCCGCACCTCCTCGTGGGTCACGGTCCCATCGCTGATGCGGATTTCCTCGACCACCCGGTCGTCCTGCCACACACCGGTCACGTCGGCGGTGAGCGGGATCCCCATCACCCGAGTCCGCAGCCGGGCCTGGACCATGTTCCCGTCCCGTCCGATCACCTGCAGGCGTCGGAACTTGCGAGACCACTTGGGGATGTTCTCGTACGCCGTCAGCTCCATGACCGTCGTCGGATCGGCCCGCACGAACTGGCTTACCCCCGCCCGAACGTCCATACCGCGCCTCCCTGCGTCCGGCGTCGTTACCAGGGACGATCCCTTCCGCCGCGCTAGACCCATCATCGGGCCGCGGCTTCACGACCGGGCCTCCGGCCATACGACCAGAATGACCAGCAACCGTCACGGATGCCCGCATCGCTGGCTTCTCTTCCCACGCCGACGACCGTGACCGGCAGTCCAAACCCGCCCGACTGCGCCGGGACGCCGCGTTCGGTCTCATCGGCGACCAGCACGTGGGTTCCGGGCTTCGCGACCCGTGCCATCTCGGCCAGGGCGGCAGCCTTGTCGTCGAAGAAGTTGATCCCGCCGATGTGGAACACGAGGTCGAAGGAGTCGTCCGCGAACGGGAGTTGCTCGCCGTTGCCGAGGACGAGATCGACCGGCCACCCCTTGCGTCGGGCGTAGGAGGCGCACCTGACCAGGGCCCCTGAACCCGGAGCCGGCCCCGAGTGGTGCCACGCTGATCGAAACCGACGGGACTGCGGTTCCGGTCGTGTGGCGACCTTTCGACGATGCGGATATTGGCGTGCCCCTCCTACCCGACGGGCGCCGCCACATGGCTTCCCCAAGCGCGTGACGGCATCACCCTGAAGTAGCCAGCACCTGCCGCCTTGTGCGCGAGGGTGGCCTGTCGGCTGCGATACCCGAAGCGCGGACCCCTGGGCCACCCAAGAACCACACCGAGCAGCATGGCGCAGGATGCCTGCACTGGCTCTGGTGGGAAGTCGCCGCTGTACATTGGCTGAACCTCACCGATGGGGCGATTCCGTGTGAAGGGAGCTATGAGATGGCCGACGTTCAAGTAGCGCTTACCCTGCCGATCCTGAAGAAGGGCGCAGAGCCAGCGACCGGCCCGACAGTGGTGGAACACCTCCAACTCATGCTGAACCAGCGTGGTGGTTATCCTCACCTGGTTGAGGATGGTGTTTTTGGTCCTGCCACTGAAGCGTCAGTGAAGCACTACCAGCAGAACGAGAACCTCACCGTCGATGGGATCGTCGGGAAGCAGACGTGGGCGTCGCTGTTGTCGAGGTGGCTCCTTCAGTCGGAGCCAGGGTAGATCGGTTGATGAGGCTCAGGTCACCGACGGAGGAGAGGTCCTTGATACTCCTGGAGGCCAGGGTCTCAGTGCGCGAGTCGGAGTGGGGGTGGCAGATCGACCCGGTCGGGCTACGGATCGTGCTCAACGACTACTGGGAGCGTTGGGGCAAGCCCCTGTTCATCGTCGAGAACGGGCTCGGCGCGAAGGACGTCCTCGTCGAGGTCGACGGCGTCCCGACCGTCGAGGACGACTACCGCATCGACTACCTCAACGACCATCTCATCCAGGTGCGCGAAGCGATCGACGATGGCGTACACCTGCTCGGCTACGCGTGGTGGGGACCGATCGACCTCGTCAGCGCCGCGTCAGCGCAACTGTCCAAGCGGTACGGGTTCATCTACGTCGACCGCAACGACGACGGCACGGGCACCCTGAACCGGTACAAGAAGAAGTCATTCGCGTTCTACCGCAACATCATCGCCAGCAACGGTGCCACCCTCCGCGGCTGACTCCCGACAACAACCAGCCTGTCGCTACCAGCCCAGCGAACCCAACGAAGAGCCAGCAAACCGGCACTTCATGCTCGTTGGCGCCGACCTGCGGCAGATCTGCATGTTTGGTGCCCTCGTGAACGTGTCCTCTGGGTTCCTTGTCAGGCCCACAGGGTTGAGATGGGTGCTGCGATGATGCGTTCGCCGAGTTCGAAATCCAGCGGTCCGGTGTGGAGGACGACCCCCAAGACGAACCGTTCGCCGAGGTGGTCGCGGAGCCAGGCGAGATGGCGCGCGTCGTCCGTGTCAGGGGAGGCGGTTGCTTTGACCTCGATGCCGGCCACTCGCCCGCCGCCGAATTCGACCACGAGGTCCACCTCGTGTCGGCCGCCCTTGTCCCGGAGATGATAGGCGCGCGGACGGGCCGACGAAACGGTCAACTCGGGTCGGATCTGCATGGCAACGAAGGCGTCGATGATCCGGCCGAGGAGGTCGCCGTCGCGCATGATCTGGTTGGATTCCAGGCGTAGCGCGGTCGCCATCAGCGCGGTGTCAGTCAGGTAGCGCTTCTCGAGGGCGACCAGGCGGGTGAGCCGGTTCGACCACCAGGCCGGCACGGCTTCCGCGATGAACAGGTTCTCCAGCAGGTGCCAATAGGCATTGGCTGTGCGCCGGTCGATGCGGACGCTGTCGAAGATCGTCTTGTCGTCCACGACGCCGGCGTTGTTCACTGCGATGGCCTCGAGGTAGCGGGCGAACCGTCCCGAGTCGATCCCCGCCCGCACCAGGGCCGCATCGTGGTGGACGAGTTCGTCAAGGTAGCTCTCCATCCACAACCGCCGGCCGGTGTCATCACGGTTCAGCAGCGGGTCGGGGAACCCGCCCGCGACGGCCAGGTCGACGTAGTCGCCAAGATCGAACCGCTCCCCGGCCGCAGGGGCGAACGCTGAAGCGTCACCGTCACGCAACCGGTCGACGAAGGGTCGTCCTGGTAGCGCGCCGCGGGCCTCCCGGGTGGTCATCCCTGACATCGGGACGCGGGTGATGCGACCTGTCCCTGGCCAGGAATTCGTGGTCAACTCGGCCGACACCGACCCGGTCAAGATGAACCGTCCCGGTCTGGAATCATCATCGACGGCACGTTTCACAGCGGCCAGGACCCCCGGGACCTCCTGCCACTCATCGAGCAGCACCGGCTCCGCCATCCGCCGCAGGGCCGCGTCCGGGTCGGCCCGAAACACGGCGGCCTCAGCGTCCCGGTTCAGCCGCACCACGCTCGCCGCGTAGCGGGCAGCGGTGGTGGTCTTCCCGCAGGCGCGTGGACCCACCAACGAGACCGCGGGCAGCTGGCTGATCGCCACCTCGAGTCGGTCGTCGACCAGCCGGGCCCGATAGCCGCCAGCCCGGTGTCCTCCACCCTCCACCATGGCCCAATGCTACTCTGGCCCACCTTGGCATGTCGTTACAGTCCACCGACCAGGGGCGCTCTGGACCAGAAGCGCCGCACCCATCATCGGCATGGAACGACCACGCCCATCGATGTCGCACGCCCGTCATTGGGCGTCTCTGGACGTCCGACTCTCAGGCGTGGCCGACTGCGCTGAGCGCGGCTGGAGCACACTGTGAACGTGGCCAGCACACCTCGCCGTCGCCGGGTCTCCGTCGACGGCGTACGGGAAGGCTCGGTCTGCTCAACGCCGTGACTTGGTTCCTGCTCGCACCACAGAGCTGGTGGATGGGCGTCCTCCACCTCCCCCTGCTCATCTGCTCGATCTTCCTCCTGGCCACCTCCTGGACGGAGGCTGGCTCTCGTGCCCCTCGCGTCCAGGACGCCCCCCCACCCCGCCACTCGCTGAGGTCGTGTACCGGAGGGTCCCCGAGGGCACGATGGTCGAGTGGACCGGGCACATCGTCTCCACCGGCCGACTCACCCGATTCCTGGGGCCCGTGATGGGCAGGTTCTTCCAGTGGGGGGTCGCCCGGGACTTCGCGATGCTGGCCCGCCACGCCGAACGGACTTCCTCCGACCGGCGCTAGGCTGCCGTCCCGGCACGCGACGCCCGCGCACTCCCGGTCATCGGGATCGACACCCTCAACAGGGCCGGACGACGCGGGTCAGGCCCTGGCCGTCGATGGTGATGACCAGCAGGTTCTCCACGACCTTGTTGGGGGCTGAACGAGCAACGCAGTCCGGCCGGGTTCACCGCCGTCCCGCTCCACGCCGCCACCCGCGCCACGATTGCCGTGCTGCACCCCTGATGGGGGCTGACCGGGGCCATCACCAGTTGGCTGGGCCTGGCCCAGTTCACGCTCGGGTACGCCTTCGTGAATTCATCCGACAGTTGCGCGGCGGCCTCGCCCAAGACAGTGAAGTTCCACAACAGGGCATCGCGAACCTGTCGGTCCGCTTGGATGTCGTCGACGTCACGTCCCGCCACCAGACGCTGCGCCTGTTCGGCGGCATCGATCATCTCGCCGATCAGCAGGAGTTCACGCCGCGGCATAGAACGGCCGCGCTTCCCGCAACACCTGGTCCTGCAGCCGAGCGTTCAACGCGCGCCGAGAGACGAGGTCCACCCGGCGACCGAGGACGGCCCCCAACTCCGAGGCAAGGTCCTCGATTTCCCAGCCAAGGCGAGCACCGGGCGCCAACGTATACAACAGGTCGATATCGCTGTCAGGGTGATCGGTGCCGCGGGCCATGGATCCGAAGATCTCCAGACGGAGGATGCCGTAGCGCTGGCACACCTCACGCAAGCGCTCCACGTCAATCTCCGGCGACAGCATGCGTGCCAGTCTACGAGAGCACCCGACAGTCAGCGACCTCCCGTGATGTGAGTGCCATCACGGCCGGGCGTGCCCCCACGCCGTGCGTGGCCTCCGGGTTCGACGTGGCGGCCCGAAGGACCATGCCCCCGCGGTGACCGGCGTTGAGTCCTTCGCTGACGGTCAGAACCAGACCCTGACGTCCCGGGAGGCACCGAGCGACGACCCTAGGGTGTGGCCGTGACCGTTCCGCTCCCGCCCGCCCTGAACGCCCGCCGCGCCCTCGGGGCACCGTGGGCGGCCTGGCTGGACGGGCTACCCCGCCTCGTCGACGACCTCCTGCTGCGGTGGCACCTCACCCCGGACGGCCCCCCGCTGGCCGGCCACACGGCGCTCGTCGTCCCCGTTCTGGACGCCGACGGCGTCCGCCGGGCCCTCAAGGTCGGCTTCCGGGAAGAGGACAACGCCAGCGAGATCCCCGCGCTGCAGTTGTGGGCGGGACGCCACGCCGTCCGCCTGCTGCGGGCGGACCCACGGCGGGGTGCGTTACTGCTCGAATGGCTCGGCGACCGACTCGCCCTCCACCCGGACGCCGACGTCTCCACGCGGATCGTCGCCGAGCTGTACGGGCCGCTGCACCGCCCGGCGGCGCCGCAGTTGCCGGAACTCCACCCCCTGGTCAATCGGTGGCTGGACACCCTCGAAGCCTTGGGCCGGACCCTCCCCGCTCCACCCCGCCTCGTCGACCAGGCGCTCACGGCCGGACGCCGGCTGGCGGCCGCCCCCGGCACCCATGTCCTCCACGGCGACCTGCACGACCTGAATGTGATGGGCCGGGCCGACTCCTGGGTCGCGATCGATCCCAAGGGCTACAACGGTGACCCCTGCTTCGAGCCGGCGCCACTGCTGTGGAACCGCTGGGCGACGCTGGAGGCGTCCGGCAACATCGGGCAGGCCATCCGGGAGCGGTTCTACGCCATCGTCGACACGGCTGGCCTGGACGAGCGCCGCGCCCGCGACTGGGTGGTGGTCCGCACGATGGTGAACGTCGCCTGGCAGGTGATCGACGGCGACGCAGGAGGTGGCCCCGCTGGAACGCCCCACGCCTGGATCACCCGGAACATCACCATCGCCAAGGCCATGCAGGCTGTGGCGGCACCCTGAGTTTCAGGAGCAACCATCAGGCCCGCACGCGGGCCCCGTCCCCTGAACGCCGAGGTCGACGATCGGGTGCGTCAACGACCAGGCCCGAGCCAGCGCCTCGCCGAACGTCTCCGCCGACTGGGCGCCGCTGACGCCGAAGCGCCCGTCGACCACGAAGAACGGCACCCCGCGGACCCCGAGCGCGGCAGCCTCGGCCTGATCGGCGCGGACAGCATCCGCGTACTCGTCGGAGGCGAGCACCTCGGCGACGCGGTTCGCGTCGAGGCCGGCGCCCACGGCCACCTCGGCGAGGACGCCGTGGTCGGACACGTCCCGGCCCTCGCTGAAGTGGGCCAGCATCAGGGCGGTCTCCACCTTCCGGGCCAGGCCCACGGTCGCGGCGAGCTTGACGAGCCGATGGGCGTCCAGCGTCGGCGCCGCGATGGCGGCACGCCAGTCGTACCGCAGGCCGAGTCCTGCCGCCCGCGCGTCGATCCGATCGCACTGGGCCGCGACCTGCGCCGGGGACCAGCCGTACTTGACGGCGAGGTGCTCGGCCACGGGCTCGACGGCGCTGCCGCCGGGCTGAAGCTCGAAGCTGCGCGGCACGATCGTGACCTCGTCGGCATGGGGGAAGGCGGCCAGCGCCTTGTCGAGTTCGGCCTTGCCGATGGTGCAGAAGGGGCAGACGATGTCGGACCAGATCTCAATACGCACAGCACCATGATAGTTGCTTGTTCAACCACCGCGTCTCGCCGGGCTTGCTCGGCCGACCGCTGTTCACTTTCCGGGGGCGCTCGGCGAGTTGGAACGGTCATTGAGGCCCCGGACGGCCACCCGACCCCGGAAAGTGAACACCCAGTCCGCAGCCCAGCCCCAACCACGGCCCGCCCGGCTCCCGGGAGACGATGCGCGAGGATGGGCGGGACCCTGGTCGTTGATCTAGAGTCCCGGCTGTGCTGCCCCTGGACCCGATCAACGCCGAGACCGAGCGCTTCGCCGCCGCTCTCCAGCTCACCACCGGCGTCGAGCCGGTGCCGACCTGCCCCGACTGGACGACCGACGACCTGCTCTGGCACCTCACCGAAGTCCACGCCTTCTGGGCGGCGATCCTCACCCGCGGGGTGCTGAGCGACGACGAGGTCGAGGCCGTCACCAAGCCGGTCCGGCCGACCGACCGCCGCACCACGTTCGCCCTGCTGGCGGACGAGACCGCAGCCCTGGTCGCCTCGCTGGCCGCCCGCGGCACCGACGAGCCGGCCTGGTCCTGGTTCCCGCCCGATCGGACAGTCGGCTTCACCCGCCGCATGCAGGTGCACGAGGCCACGATGCACCGCGTGGACGCCGAACTGGCCGCTGGCCTCCCCTCGGCTCCGATCGCGCACGAAGTCGCCGCGGACGGCATCGACCACGCGGTCCGGATCATGTGGGGCTGGTGGGGCACCAACCCCGGCTTCACGTTCCACCCGACGGCCGGCGTCGTCGAACTCCTCGCCACCGACGGCGGCCGGTGGCTGGTTCAGGGCGGCCGCTGGCGGGGGGTGGGGCGCGAGTCGGGCCGGCCCTACGACGAAGCGGGGGCCGTGCTGGTGACCGGCGCCGAGCCGGTCGCGAGCGTGACCGGCTCGGCCGAGGACCTCTACCGGTGGCTCTGGGGTCGCGGGGCCGAGCCGGTGACGTCCGGGAACGCCGAGGCGCTGGCCGCCCTCCGCGCCGCCCAGGCCCAAGGGATGCAGTAACGCTCCGCCTCAGCGGATGGCGTCGAGGTAGCCTCCCACGGCCGCGACGACGACGGCCTCGGCCTCGGCGCGCGACACCGTCGGCCGCCCGTCGCCGGCCTGCGGGCCGTAGCGACCGAAGAAGCTGTGCACCGCCCCCGGCACCACGACGAGCCGGCTGCCGGGCGGCAGCCGCTCGAGTCCGCCGCGGACGGCGTCCGGATCGGCGACCCCGTCGTGTTCGGCCAGCAGCGACAACGCGGTGAAGGACACCCCCGTCACGGGCTTGTCCTGCGCCGGGTAGGACGCCAGCAGCACCAGCCCGGCGACGTCGCCCGGATGGTCGGCGGCGTAGCCGGCCGCCATCGCGCCACCCAACGAGTGCCCGCCCACCACCACCGGCCGGCCCTCCGCGTAGCGAGCGATCAGCGCAGCCGCCCGGCCGGCGTCCACGACCGCCAGGTCGGCGGGGAACTCCGGGATCACCGTGTGCACCCCGCGGGACGCCAGCGCTCGCCCCAGCCATTCGTACGCCTGCGGCCGGACGAACCCGCCGGGGTAGAGGACCAGCAACACCCGCGCCGGCCCCGTCGGCCGGATCGACAGGACCCGCCCGCCCACGTCGTCGACGCTCACGACGGCGGCGCGGCTGGCGGCGTCCGTGATCGCGTCCTGGCCAGCGACCAGCGGCGGCCGGAACACGTACGGCTGGGCCACTCCGAGCCCATACCCCAGCAGCCCCATCAGGAGCACCACCGCCAACCGCCCGAGTCGCCGCATGCGCTCAAGGTACCCGCCCCCTCCCCGGGGCAGGGTCCGGCCCCCAGGGCGCCCGTCAATCGGGCCGGCCGGTCCAGGGGAACCCGAGGACCGCCGAGATCGCCCGGACCACGCCGTTCTCGGTGTTCGGCGGGGCCACGAACCGGGCGCGCTCGCGCAGCAGGGGGTGCGCGTTGTCCATGGCGAAGGAGTACTCGGCGGCGTCCATCATCTCGAGGTCGTTGAGGAAGTCGCCGAACACCATCGTCTGGGCCGGCGTGATGCCCAACGCCCGCTGGACCCGCCGGATCGCCGCGCCCTTGTTGGTGCCGAGATTCTGCACGTCGACCCAGTGCTCGCCGGACAGCACGACCTGCACCTCGCCGGCGAACGGCGCCAGCGCGGGCCACGTGCCCCGCTCGGCCGAGCCGAAGTCGTAGACGGCCACCTTGAGGATGCCGTCGTCGGGGCGGTCGAGCAGGTCGTCGACCACCGCGAGCGAGGCGTAGTACTCGTCGGTCTCGGCACGGAACGCCGGATCGGAGCGCTCGATGTAGGCCGACCGCTTGCCGCACACGACGACGCCGACGTCGGCGCCGCCGTCGGTCAGGGCACGCACGGCCAGGACGAGGCGGCGCACGACATCGTCGTCGAGGACGTCAGAGCCGACCTCCTCGCGGCCGCACACGAGGTAGGCGCCGTTCTCGGCGATATAGACGAGTTCGTCGGCGACGTCGCCGAAACGACGGTACAGCGTGTGGTACTGCCGGCCGCTGGCGGGGGCGAACACGATGCCGCGCTCGAACAGGGCGTCGACCAGGGGCCAGAAGTGGTCGTGGAGCTCCTTGGCGTCGTCGAGCAGGGTGCCGTCCATGTCGGCGGCGATGAGGCGGATGTCCGGCGGCGGGTCGAAGAACGGCAGCTCCACCCACCCACCCTAGCGGGAGCGGCTCCGACCTCCAGGCCCCGCAGCGCCCCCGCAGCGCCCCCGAAGCCCCCCTCAGCGACCTCGCAGCGCCAGCCGCACCACGGTCGCCACGGCCCGCTCCAGGTTGGCGGGCCCCGTGGCGAGGGCCTCGGGCAGCGCCATCGGCCGCGGGAGGATCGGCACCAGCGCCAGGACCCCGTGGTCGAGCAGCACGTCGGCGTCCGGGGCGACCCGGCCGGCGAGGACGACGACGGGCACTCCGGCGGCCCGGGCCACGGCGGTGACCCCGGCGGCGGTCTTGCCGGCGAGCGTCTGGGCGTCCACCGACCCCTCGCCGGTGAGCACCAGGTCCGCGCCGCGGACCTTGGCGGCCAGGCCGACCGTCTCGGTGACCAGCTCGATCCCGGGCCGCAGCCGGGCGCCCAGGTGGCGCATCAGGGCGTAGCCGAGACCCCCCGCGGCCCCCGCGCCGGGCCGCTCGGCCACCGCCAGGCCGCCGTCGAGGGCCGCCAGGCGCGCGAGCAGGGCGTCCAGCCGGGGCACGTCCTCGGGGCGCGCCCCCTTCTGCGGCCCGAACACCGCGGACGCCCCCCGCGGCCCGCACAGCGGGTTGGTCACGTCGCTGGCGCACTCCACCTCGACCGCGGCGAGCCGCGGGTCGAGCCCCGACGCGTCCACGGACGCCAGCTCCGCCAGCCCCGCCGGGGTCGGCTCCAGCCGCCGGCCGGCCGCGTCGCGGAACCGGACCCCGAGGGCGTCCAGCAGGCCGGCGCCGCCGTCGTTGGTGGCCGAGCCGCCGATGCCGACGACGAGGCGCCGGGCGCCGGCGTCCAGGGCGGCCGTGACCAGCCGGCCCACCCCGGCGGTCGAGGAGCGCCACACGTCGCGGTCGCCGGGCGCGATCTGCTCCAGGCCCGCCGCGCGCGCCATCTCGATGATCGCCACCCCGTCCGCGGTCAGCGCGAACGAGCTGACCGCGGGCCGGCCGAGGGCGTCCGGCGCCTCGACCGAGACCAGGCGGGCGTCCAGGGCCGCGGCGAGGGCGTCCAGGAACCCCTCCCCGCCGTCGGAGAGCGGCACCTCGAGCACCTCGGCGTCCGGCAGGACCCGGCGGACGCCCCGCGCCATCGCCGCGGCGGCCTCGGCGGCCGTCATGGATTCCTTGAACGAGTCCGGTGCACACACGATCTTCATGCCGAGGCCTTCCGTGGCGTGGCGGCCCGTCGGCCGCCCCCGAGCGATCGCCGCCAGGGGCACCAGCGTCGCACGGCCGGGCCGGTCGGGGCAGGCCCAACCGGCTCCGTCGGGCTCCGCGCACGGGGTCACCGTCCCCGTCGGCCGCCCCGGCCGCCGACCGCCACCCTCAGGGGGCGACCTCCGGCGGCCGAGCCGCCCCGGCCCCCGCCCGGGGCACCAGCGCCGGGCCGCCGCCCTCCAGCCCGAGGTCGGCGCGGGTGATCCGCCGGAAGATCAGGGCGTCGTAGTCGCCGGCCTCGTACAGCAGCCCGAGCGTCCCGTCGGCCAGGGGGGCCAACACCGAGTAGGCCGCGGCGCCGGCGTCCACCACGACGGCCGGCGACCAGGTGCGCCCCTCGTCGGCGGAGGTCCGCAGCACCAGCCGGCGGCGTTCCCGCTCGTCGTCGAGCAGCGAGCACACCAGCACGTCGCCCCAGCGGGTCAGGCCGCCGTTGCAGGCCGGATCGACGAGCGTCGGGTGCGGCACCGGTGGGGTGAACGTCACGCCGCCGTCGGCCGACGTCGCCCAGCGGCGCCGCGGCCGGGCACGGGCGTGCAGCAGCACCCCGGACGCCGTCTCGACGACCTTGCTCTCGTCGCAGTCGGGCCCGACCCACTCCCCCAGCGTCCAGGTGGCGCCGTCGTCATCGGACCGGGCGACGGCCGCCCAGTGCTCGGCGGCGTCCGTCGCGTGGGTGAGCCCGTCGTCCTCGCCCGTCGGGCGCCGCAGCACGAACGGCTGCAGCAGCCGCCCGGCGCGCCCCCCACCGGCCAGCCGGACGCCGTTGCCCGACGACGCGAACATGCCCGCCACCCCGGCCGGCCGCAGGGCGGACAGATCCCGGTGGGTCCAGGTGAGCCCGTCGTCGTCGGACGCCGCCAGCCACAGTTCGAGCCCGGGGGCGTCCGGCCGCGCCGAGAAGAAGCTGGCGCCGGTGCTGCCCACGTACCAGCAGAGCACCCGCCCGGACGCCGTGACCAGCAGGCTGGCGTCCCCGAATCCGCGCCCGCCGTCGTGGGCGCGCAGGAACCGCGGCGGCGTCCAGGTGCGGCCGTGATCGTCGGAGTGGCGCACCACCAGGTCGAACGGCCCGGGCAGGTCGCGCCAGTCGGCGCGCACGTCCCAGACGGCCAGCACCCGGCCGGACGCCGTGACGGCCAGCGCCGGGATCCGGTAGCAGGGGGCCGCGAACGGGGAGCCCGGCGTCGGGTCACCGGCGTGGGCCAGGACGGTCCCGGTCATCGCGCGATGGCGTCGGCGAACCAGCGGGTGATGGTGGCGGGGTGCGTGATCGCGGTGCCGACGACCACGGCCGCGGCCCCGCGCCGCATCGCCTCGGCGGCCTGCGCCGGCGTGTGGATGCGCCCCTCGACGAACACCGGCCGCTCCGCCAGGGCCACCACGCCGTCGACGCAGTCCCAGTCGGGGCCCGCGGTCTTCGGCCGCTCGCCGGTGTAGCCGGCCAGCGTCGTGCCGAGAATGTCGGCGCCGGCCTCCTGGGCGGCGGCCGCGTCGGCGGGCGAGCCGCAGTCGGCCATCACGAGCACGTCGGGGTGGGCGTCCTTGAGGCCCGCGATCGTCTGGGCCAGCGTCAGCCCGTCGGGTCGCGGCCGCCGGGTGCCGTCCAGCGCGACGATCTCGCAGCCGGTCGCCGCGACGGCCAGGCAGTCGGCCAGCGTCGGGGTGATGTAGACGCCCGTGTCGCCGACCTTGACCAGCCCGATGATCGGCACCGCGACCCGTTCCCGCATCAGGCGCAGGTCCTCCAGCCCCTTGCCCCGGACGCCGACCGCCCCACCCCGCACCACCGATTCGGCCACCTGGGTCATGGTCCGTGGGTCGAGCATGGGCTCGCCCGGGTAGGCCTGGCAGGACACGATCAGCCCGCCGCGCAGTCGTTCCAGAACGTTCACGTCACTCCTTGTCATCTTGAGAAAGCAGGACGGTCGAGGCCGCCCCGAGCAGGGCCGCCTCCGCGCCCAGCACGGCCGGTACGATCGGCACCCCCGCGAGGGCGTCGATGGTCTCGGCGCGGCAGGCGGCCTCCATCGGCCCCCACCACAGCGCCCCGATCCCGGGCACCCCGCCGCCGATCACGACGACCTCCGGGTCGACCACCGTCATGATCCCGGCCACGGCGCGGCCGAGGCAGGCGGCGGCGTCCGCGATCGCCCGGGTCGCCGTCGCGTCGCCGGCGGCGGCGCGGCGGGCCACCTCGCGGGCGTCCATCTCGACGCCCGCCAGGACCCCGTAGCGCCGGGCCAAGCCCGGGCCGGCCGCGAGCGCCTCCAGGTGCCCGGGGCGTCCGCACGGGCAGCGGAGCCCCTCGGCGCCGACGGCCGGGATGTGCCCGAGTTCGCCGGCCACGTGGTGGGCGCCGGTGCGCAGCCGGCCGTCCAGCACCAGCGCGCCGCCGACCCCGGTGCCCACGGCCACCATGAGCAGGGACGCCGCGCCGGCGCCCGCCCCGAGCCAGGCCTCGCCCAGCGCGTGGGCGTCCACGTCGTTGCGCACCTCGACCCGCTCGACGCCGAGCCGCGCCCGCAGCCCGGCCGCCACGTCGGTGCCGATCCAGTCGACGAAGGTGTCGGTCGACGACACGATCACCCCGCGTCCGGCATCCACGACCCCGGCCGTGCCGACGCCGACGCCGACGATCGGCCGCCCGTCAGCGACGCGGCGGACCAGACCCGCGATCGCGTCCAGCACCGCCGCTCCCCCGGCCGCCGCCGGGGTCGGCACCGTCACCACGGGCCCGACGGTGCCGGCGGCGTCCACGAGCGCCGCGGCGGTCTTCGTGCCGCCGACGTCGACCCCGACCGCCAGCGTCACGGCAGCAGCCCGACCTCGACGAGGATCGTCCGGATCGCCGCCGTCTCGGCGTCCGTCAGCCCCTGCAGCGGGGCCGGCATCGCCGGCGCGTCGATGACGCCGAGCAACGCCACCGCCGCCTTGAAGGCGCCGATCCCGCCGGCGTCGCCGGAGCGCCCCTTGGGCACGAACGCGATCTCGAACAGCCGGGCCAGCCGGTCCTGCTCCGCGCGGGCCGCCACCCAGTCGCCGGCCTGCGCCGCCCGCCACAGCCGGACGTACCCGGCCGGGTCGACGTTGGCCAGCCCCGGGACGCCGCCGTCGGCGCCCAGCAGGAAGATCCCGTCCAGCACGACCTCGTGCCCCGACAGCACCGACAGCGGACGCCCTGCCGCCACGTTGGCCGCCACCAGCCGCCGGAAGCCGACGTCGTCGCCGGAGGAGTCTTTGACGCCGGCGATCACGCCGTCGCGGCCCAGTTCCAGCAGCAGGTCCAGGCCCAGCTTGGCGTGCACGCGCACCGGCACGTCGTAGGCCAGCACGGGGACGCCCACGGCGTCCGCGACCATCCGGAAGTGCCGGCCGACCTCGGCGGCGTCGTTGAGGGCGTACAGCGGCGCGGTCACGACCACTCCGGACGCCCCCGCGGCCTCCGCGCGGCGCGCCTGCTCGATGACCCGGGGCGCGGTCAGGTCGGCGGTCCCGACGACGACGGGAACGCGCCCCGCCGCGCGGGCCACCGTGCGGGCGACGACCTCGTCGCGCTCGGCGTCGGTCAGGTAAGCCACCTGGCCCGACGAGCCGAGGGCGAACAGCCCGTCGACGCCGGCGTCCACGAGGTGGTCGACGAGCCGGTCGAGGCTGGCGAGGTCCACGCGCCCGGCGGCGTCGAACGGCGTGAGGACGGGCGGGATGATCCCGCGGAACTCGGTCATGGGGGAACTCCTTGTCAGAGAAGGGTGGGCACGGCGCTGAGCAGCGTCCGGGTGTACGGGTGACTGGGGTGGGCGAAGACCTCGTCGGCGGGCCCGGTCTCGACGATGCGACCCGCGTTCATGACGGCCATCCGGTCGGACACGTACCGCACGGTCGAGATGTCGTGGCTGATGAAGATCATCCCCAGCCCGAGGGACTCCTTGAGGTCGGTGAGCAGGTTCAGCACCTGGGCGCGCACCGAGACGTCGAGGGCCGAGGTCGGCTCATCGGCGACGATGACGTCGGGAGCGAGCGCCAGCGCGCGGGCGATCGCGACGCGCTGCCGCTGCCCGCCGGAGATCTGCCGGGGCAGCACCTCCAGCGCGGACGTCGGCAGCCCGACCAGCCCGATGAGCTCCCGGACGCGCGCCTCGCGCTCCTCCGGCGTCCCGATGCCGTGGACGACCAGCGGGTCGAGCAGCTGCTCGCGGACGATCATGCGCGGGTTGAGCGCGGTCGCCGGGTCCTGGAACACCACCGACACGGCGCGTCCCAGTTCGCGGCGGCTCGCGGCGTCGTAGCGCAGCGGACGCCCCCGGAACAGGACCTCCCCCGACGTGGGTCGCTGCAGGCCGACCAGCACCCGGGCCAGGGTGGTCTTGCCGCAGCCCGACTCGCCCACGATGCCCACGGTCTCGCCGCGGGAGATCGTGAAGTCGACCCCGTCGACGGCCCGCACCTGGCCCGGCCGGAACAGTCCGCCGGTGCGGGTCTTGTGCACCACGCGCACGTCGCGCAGCTCGATGACGGGTCCCGTGGTCTCGGCCATGTCAGGCCTCCTTCGCGCGTTCGGCGTGCCGGGCGTAGACGTGCTGCGTGCCCGGGATGGTGACCAGTTCGGGCCGCACGTCCAGCCCGACCGTGGGGTGCGACGAGCGCGGGGCGAACCGGTCGCCGGCGACGAACTCGCGCGGCGACGGCACGACGCCCGGCACCTGGTGCAGTCGGCCGGTGCCCGACTCGATCGACAGCACGGCGCCCAGCAGGCCGCGGGTGTACTCGTGGCGCGGGTCGGTGAGCAGGTCGGTGGTCGGCCCGGACTCGACGACCTGCCCGGCGTACATGACGGTGATCCGGTGGGCGACCTTGGCCACCAGGGCCAGGTCGTGCGACACGAACAGCATCGCGAAGCCCAGCTTCTCGCGCAGTTCGTTGAGCAGGTCGATCACCTGCGCCTGCACGGTCACGTCCAGGGCCGTGGTCGGCTCGTCGGCGATGACCAGCTTCGGGTTGCGGGTGAGCGCCATCGCGATCAGCACCCGTTGCCGCTGCCCGCCCGACAGTTCGTGCGGGTAGGACGCCAGCGTGCGCACCGGGTCGAGGCCCACGAGCTCGAGCAGCTCCTCCGCCGAGCGCTGCCCGCCGCGCGAGGTCAGCTGCTTCAACTGGGACCGGATCAGCATGGACGGGTTGAGCGAGCTGAGGGCGTCCTGGTAGATCATCGCGATCTCGTGGCCGCGCAGCGCGTTGTGCTGCTGCGGGGTGAGCGTGAGCAAGTCGGTGCCCTCGAAGAGGATCTGCCCCGACAACCGGGCGCTCTTGGGCAGCAGGCCCATGATCGCCATCGAGGTGATCGACTTGCCGCAGCCGGACTCGCCGACCAGGCCCATCGTCTCGCCGGGGCGGACGCTGAACGACACGTGGTCGACGACGTCCACGTCGCCGTGCTGCTCGGGGAAGCGGATGCAGAGGTCCTTGACCTCCAGCAACGGCGCGGCGTCCCCCGTGTAGACCAGCCGGCCGCCGCGCGCGGTCTCGGCCTGCTGCAGGGCGGCGAGCCGCTGCTCCAGCGGGACGGCCGTCCCGGCGGCCACCGCGGCGAGCGCGGGGGCGACGGCGGCGTCCGACTTCTCGACCGGGTCGTCGAGCTTCACGCTGCGGCGCAGCTTCGGCGACACGAGGGCATCCGTCATGCCCTCGGAGAGGATGTTGAGCGCGAGCACCGTGACGAGGATCGCCAGGCCCGGGAAGAACGTCGCCCACCAGCCGCCGATGAGCAGCAACTGCTTGCCGTCGGCGAGCACGTTGCCCCACGACGGGTTCGGCGGCTTCACGCCGGCGTTGATGAACGACAGGGACGCCTCGAACACGATCGCGTCCGCGACCAGGACCGTGGCGAACACCAGGATCGGGGCGATGCAGTTGCGGGCCACGTGCTTGACGAGGATGCGGGCGGTGCCCGCCCCCATCACCCGGGACGCCGAGACGTAGTCCTCGCCGAACTGGGCCAGCACGTTCGCCCGCACGACCCGGGTGAGCTGCGGGGTGTAGAGGAAGGCGATCGCGAAGATCAGCACCGGCAGCGACGAACCGGCGACGGCCACGAAGACGGCGGCGAGCGCGATGCCGGGGAAGCTCATGACGATGTCGAGGATGCGCATCAGCACCTCGGACACCCACTTGCCGGCGGTCGCGGCGATCGAGCCGAGGACGGCCGCTGCGGCCAGCGCGACCAGCGTCGCGCACAGACCGATGATCAGCGAGGAACGCGCCCCGTAGGCCACGCGCGCGAAGATGTCGCGGCCGATGACGTCGGTGCCGAACCAGTGGACGCCGTCCGGCGCCACCGCCGGGGTGCCCGACGCGAGGGGATCGAAGCGGGCGACGAGCGGCGCGAAGACCGCCAGCAGCACCACGAGGCCGACGATGGCCAGCGCGATCTTGGACGACAGCGGGAGGGCCCGCAGGCGCAGGCCCGGCTCGGAGAGCCGTTCGGTGAGGGTGCGGCGCATGTCAGACCGTCCTGATCCGCGGGTTGACCAGCACGTACAGCAGGTCCACCACGATGTTGATGATGATGAACGCGATGGCCACGGTGAGCGTCACACCCTGCACGAGGTAGACGTCGTTGCGGGTGACGCCGTCCAGGATCAGCTGGCCCATCGCCTGGATGTTGAAGATGATCTCGATGATCACGGCGCCGCCCATCAGGTAGCCGACCCGCAGCCCGAGGACCGTGATCGGGGTGATGAGGGCGTTGCGCAGCACGTTGCGGGCGATGACGACCGGCATCGGGATGCCGGCGCCGACGGCGGTGCGGACGTAGTCGCGGTCGAGCTCCTCGACCATCGACGTCCGCACGACGCGGGTCAGCGACCCGGCCACCGGCACGGCGAGGGCGACCGCGGGGAGGGTGATGTTGTTGACCCACACGCCGGGGTCCTCGGCGAACGGGACCCACTGCGCGATCACCGCCGGATACAGGCCCTGCCCGCCGGGGACGGTGGACAGCCACTGGATCAGCAGGATCGCCAACCAGAAGGACGGCGTGGCCAGGGCCGCGATCGACAGCACCCGGATCAGCTGGTCGGGCCAGCGGTCGCGGAACAGGGCGGCGACCACGCCGAGGACGAGGGCCAGCACCACCGCGATGATCAGGCCGACGAACGTCAGTTGCAGGGTGATGGGGAACGCCTTGGCGACGAACTCGGTCACCGGCACGTTGCCGGCGCTGATCCCCAGGTCGCCGCGCACGAGGCCCGCGAGGAACAGGCCGTAGCGCACCAGCAGCGGCTGGTCGAGGCCGTTGTCCCGGCGGTACTGCGCCAGGGCCTCCTCGGACGCCGACTCGCCCAGCGCGAGGCGCGCCGGGTCGGCCGGCGAGAACGACATGACGAAGAAGACGAGGAACGTCACCCCGAGCACCATGATCGGGAAGGCGACGAGGCGGCGTCCGATGAGCCGCAGAAGCGTGGTCACGCGATCCTCCTGTGAGCGTGCGGGCGCGCGTGACGGCCGGGCGGACGAGCTGTCCGCCCGGCCGTCACGCTTGCTCGGGTGCTACTTGGTCGAGCCGGTGTCGATGAACGACAGACCGGTGAGGGCGATCGGCTTGAAGTCGATCAGGGTGGTCTTGTCGTAGCCCGTGGTGGTCTTCCGGTGGAAGAGCGGGTACAGCGGCACGGTCTCGGAGATCAGGTCGAACAGCTCGCCCCACTTGGCCTTCTGGGCGTCGCCGGTGAGCCTGGCGGCCTCGTCGAGCTTGGTCTGCACCTGGGTGTAGGACTCCTGGCCCTTCCAGTGCATACGCTTGTCGGTCCACGTGTCACCGGCGTACCACCAGCGCATGAGCAGGTCGACATCGGCGCCGAACACCGACGGGTCGCCGGGGGCGATGACCGCGTCGAAGGCCTCGGGCTTGCCGTCGATGGTGTTGTAGACGTCGGAGGACTTCTTCTCGGTGAAGTCGACGGTCAGGCCGGCGGCCTCGAGCGACTCCTTGATGATCGGGGTGGCCTTCTTGACCCAGCCGTGGTCGGTGCACAGCAGCCGGATGGACTTGAGCCCAGTCTCGGCGAACAACGCCTTGGCCTTGGCCTGGTCGAGCGCGTAGACGACCTTGGCCCGCTTGTAGGCGGGGTGGGTGTTCTGCACGAAGCTCGTCGCCGGGGTGGCGTTGCCGAGGTAGGCGGTCTTGACGACCTTCTCCATGTCGAGCGCGTACAGGAACGCCTGGCGGTTCTTGACGTTGTCGAACGGCGCCGAGCCGCAGTTGAACATGGCGAACAGCAGACCGAAGCCCTGGACCGACTCGACGGCCGCGGACGCCTTGAGGGTCTCGACCGACAGGTCGGGCACGAGGTCGATCGCCTGCACGGCCTTGGAGGTGAGGGCGTTCATGCGGGTGGCGTCGTCCGGCATGACCTTCCAGACCATCTTGGACGCCTTCGCCGGGCGCGGTCCCGTGTAGCCGGCGAACTTCTCGAAGACGACCTGCTTGGAGGTGGCCGAGTTGTCGGTCATCTTCCAGGGGCCGGTGCCGACGCGGTTGGCGTCGAAGGCCTTGGGGTCTGCGGTGGCGGCGGCCTTGGGGACGATCTTCACGACCGCGATGCGCTCGGCGACCAGGGAGAAGGGGTACTTCAGCTTGAGCGTGACGGTCTTGTCGTCCTTCTTGGTGACCGAGTCGAGGAAGCTGATGAACTGCACGTACATCGACTTGTTGGCCGGGTCCATGACGCGCTGGAAGCTGTAGACGACGTCGTCGGTGGTGACGGGCGAGCCGTTGTGGAACACGGCACTGTCGCGCAGGGTGACCTCGTAGGTGGTGTCGTCGACCTTCTTCGGCAGGTCCTTGCCCAACGCCGCGTACACGTCGCGGTTGCCGGAGGGCAGGATCTCGGTGAGGCCCTCCATCGTGTGCCAGTTCGCCGCGACCGTCAGCGCCGAGGTCGTGGTCATCGGGTCGAAGCCGTTGGTGCCGAGCTCGTAGGAGATCGCGGCGTTGATCGTGGAGCCCGCGGCGGAGGCACCGGCGCCGGCCGTCGTGCGGTTTGCCGGGGTGGTGCCGCACGCCGAGAGCGTTCCCGCGAACGCCGAGGCGGCGCCCAGGACGCCGACGAGCTTGAGGAACCCGCGCCGGGACGTGGAGGGCAGTGAATCGTTCATCGTTGAATCTCCTCGAAGATCAGACGTCCGATGTCTGACGTTTGCCTCAGTATAGGGGCATACTGATCACCGGATGCAAGACCCGGCAACAGGGAGAGCGCGATGGCCAAGGGAGACCAGACCCGGACGACGGCGTCCGCGATCAAGGATCTGATCCTCACCCGCGGGCTGCGCCCGGGGGACCCGATGCCGACCGAGGCCGAACTCATGGACGAGCTCGCGGTCTCGCGCTCGTCGGTGCGCGAGGCCGTGCGCACCCTGGTGGCGCTCGACCTGCTGGAGGTGCGGCACGGCACCGGCACGTTCGTCGGCCAGATGTCGCTGCGGCCGCTGGTCGAGGCCGTGGTGTTCCGCGGCGTCCTGAACCCGGGCGAGGGGTACGAGGCGCTGCGCGACGTGGTCGAGGTGCGCATGGGCCTCGACTACGCCCTGGCCCCCCGCATCGTCGAGCGACTCGACCACACCGAGGCGGCGGAACTGCGGGCGTCCGTCGACGCGATGGTGGCCGCCGCCGCACGCAACGAGACCTACCCGGACGCCGACCGCGCGTTCCACCTGCAGTTGGCCGAGCGGCTGGGCAACCGGCTGTACAGCGAACTGGTCGGCGCGTTCTGGGACATCCACCGCACCATGTCGCCCCGGCTCGGCGTCGCCAGCCGGCGCGACCTCACCGACACCGCCCAGGCCCACGCCGATCTGCTCGACGCCGCCCTGGCCGGCGACCTGGCGGGGTACCGCAACTGCATCCAGGCCCACTACGCGCCCCTGTTGCGCGCGCTCGACCAGGCGCACACCGCCGCGAAGGCGTCCTGATGCCGGGCGCCGCGACCGAGAGGAACCCCATGACCCGACCGAACCCCACCGGTCCCCTGCGGGTGCGCGCCGCCCGCCTGCACGACGGAACGGCCGTCCAGCCCGGGGGCGTCCTGGTGACCGAGGGGGGGCGGGTCGCGGCCGTCGAGCCCGCGGGGAGCCCCGCCGACGTCGACCTCGGGTCGTGGACCCTGGTGCCGGGATTCGTCGACGTGCACGCGCACGGCGGCGGCGGGGCGTCCTTCGCCGACGACCCGGCGGCCGCGCTGGCGACGCACCGGCGGCACGGCACGACGTCGAGCGTGGCGTCCCTGGTCAGCCAGTCGCTGGACACCCTGGAGGCGCAGGTGCGGACGCTGGCGCCGCTGGTCGCCGCCGGCGAGCTGGCGGGCGTCCACCTCGAGGGGCCCTGGCTGGCCCCGGGCCGGAAGGGCGCGCACCCGGCCGACCAGCTGCGCGCGCCAGCGCCGGCCGACGTGGCGCGCCTGCTGGACGCGGGCGCCGGCGCGGTGCGCATGGTGACGCTGGCCCCCGAGCTGGAGGGCGGCCTCGCGGCGGTCGGGCTCATCGCGGGCCGCGGCCTCGTCGTCGCCATCGGCCACACCGACGCCCCCGCCGAGGTGGTCGCCCGCGCGATCGGCGCCGGGGCGACCGGCGCGACGCACCTGTTCAACGCGATGCCGCCGCTGCACCACCGCCACCCCGGGCCCGTGCTCGCGCTGCTCGCCGACGACCGGGTGTGGCTGGAGCTGGTCTGCGACGGCGTCCACCTGGACCCGGCGCTGGTCGCCTACCTCGTCCGGCAGCACCCGGGCCGAGTGGTGTTCGTGACGGACGCGATCGCCGCCGCCGGAAGCCCCGACGGGGCCTACCGGCTCGGCGACCTGCCGGTCGAGGTGACCGGCGGCGTCGCCCGGATCGCCGGCACCGACACCATCGCCGGCAGCACCCTCACCCTGGACGCCGCCCTGCGCACCGCGATCGCCGCCGGCGTCGACTGGGCGGTGGCGGTCCGGGCGGCGACCGCGAACCCGGCCGCCTACCTGCGCCTGGCGGAGGTGGGGGCGCTCGTCCCCGGCGCCTGGGCCGACGCGGTCGCCCTGGACGCGGACTGGCGCGTGCGCGCCGTGCTGCGCCGGGGGGCCTGGGTGGTGCCGCCGAGGTGACCCGCGCCCGGGCGCCACGCGCGTGGGCGGCGCCCGGTTCAGAGGCGGTCGGTGAGGGACGCCCAGCCGTCCGTCCGCCGAGCGCGGAGGGCGCGCAGCACCTCGGCGGCCAGGGTTGCGGCGCCGGTGGCCACGACCAGCACGACGAGTCCGAGGCTGCGCACGGCGGCAGCCTACCCGGGGCCGCCCCCCACCCGGGTCGCCAGCCAGCCCCCGACCGGACCCACGGTCGGGGACGGGCGCTGACCCCGCCTCGCCCGCGGGCTAGGGTCGGTGCCGACGACCGTCGACCCGCCGCGTCGACGCGGCCCCACGAACCGAGGAGGACACGATGAAGGCGATTCAGGCGAACGCGTTCGGCGACTCGAGCGTGCTGCACCTCGCGGAACTCGACGTCCCCGAGCCGGGCCCCGGCGAGGTGCGCGCCCGCGTCGCGGCGGCCGGCGTCAACCCGGTCGAGGTCTACATCCGCAACGGCGGCTACCCCGCCTACACCCCCGACCTGCCCTACGTGCCCGGCTTCGACGCCGCCGGGGTCGTGGACGCCGTCGGCGCCGGCGTCCACGAACTGGCTCCGGGCGCACGCGTGTTCGTCGCGTCCAAGCGGAGCGGCACGTATGCCGAGTACGTCGTCGCCGCCGCCGACTCGGTCCGCCCGCTCGCCGACACCGTCACCTTCGCGCAGGGAGCCTCGGTGGGCATTCCGGGGCTGGCGGCGCACCGGGCTCTGTTCAGCCGCGGCGGGCTGCGGGCGGGCGAGCGGGTGCTGATCCACGGCGCCAGCGGCGCCGTCGGCTATCTCGCCGTCCAGTTGGCCCAGGCCGCGGGGGCGTTCGTCATCGGCACCGCCGGCAGCCCCGAGGGGCGCGCGGCGGTGGCGGCCCTCGGCGTCCGGGCCCTCGACCACACCGACCCCGGCCACTACGCGGAGGTCCGCCGCCTGACCGACGGCGCCGGCGTCGACCTCATCGTCGAGATGCTCGCCAACGAGAACCTGGTGGCCGACTTCGACGCGCTCGCCAAGTACGGCCGGATCGTCGTCGTCGGCAACCGCGGCTCGCTCGACTTCAACCCCCGCCTGCTCATGGGCAAGGACGCCGACGTGCGCGGGCTGGCCACCTGGAACTTCCCCCCGGACCTGCGCGCCGCCGCGCTCGCCGACCTCGGGACCCGGCTCGCCGACGGCTCCCTGGTGCCCCTCGTCGGGCGGACGTTCCCGCTCGCCGAGGCCGCTCGGGCCCAGGATCACGTCATGACCTCCCGCGCCCTCGGCAAGGTCGTTCTCGCCGTCTGAGCCGGTCTCACGATTCCGAGACAACCTGCGGGGGGCGCGTCGGCGTCCGCTAGCCTTGGCCGCATGCACACCGTCCCGAGCGCCGCGACCCCGGTCGCTCGGCTGTGCACGTGCTGCCGTCGAATGTCTGGCTGACAGCACCTCCCTGATCGTCCGCGCCGGGACGATCGAACCCGTGGGGAACCCGCCAGGCCCGGTCGTCCTGGGACGTGCTGTCAGAGAGCCATCCGCAACCCGAAGCACCGACCTAGGAGAACCGCGTCATGTCCCGTCTCACCCGAGCCCTCGCCGCCGCCGCGGCCGTCACTCTCGGCCTCACGCTGTCGGCCTGCGGGGGCGCCCCCGCCGCGACGGCCCCGGCCGCCGGCGGAAGCGCCGCCCCGGTCGGCAGCACCGCGCCGCTCAAGGTGCTCGCCGATGTCAAGCCGCACGCCGAACTCATCAAGGAGGCCCAGAAGCAGGGCCTGCTGGGCGACGTGAGGATCGAGCTCCGCGAGATCACCGGCGACGTCGACGTCAACCAGCTCACCCAGGCGGGCGACATCGACGCCAACTTCTTCCAGCACGTCCCGTACCTGACCGACTGGAACAAGCAGCACAGCGGCACGCTGGTCAGCGTCGGCGGCGTCCACATCGAACCGCTCGGCCTGTACTCGAAGAAGGTCGCGGCCGTGGCCGACACCCCGTCCGGCGCCGTCATCGCCATCCCGCTGGACGCCACCAACCAGGGCCGCGCCCTGTTCCTGCTGGCGGACGCCGGCCTGCTGAAGCTCGACGTCACCAAGGACGCCGCCGACATCTCCCAGGTGACCGAGAAGAACATCTCGGAGAACCCGAAGAACATCACGTTCAAGAAGATCGACCGCCCCCAGCTCGCCGCCACCCTGGACGACCCGGCGATCCAGCTGTCGGTCATCAACGGCAACTACGCCATCGAGGCCGGGCTCACCCCCAGCAAGGACGCCAAGTTCCTGGAGAAGGCCGAGAACAACCCGTACGTGAACGTCCTGGTCACCACCGAGAAGCTCAAGAACGACGCCCGCGTCACGAAGCTGGCCCAGGCCCTCACCTCGGCCCAGATCAAGGCCTACATCGAGGCCACGTACAAGGGTTCGGTCCTGCCGGCCGTTCAGGGCTGAGCCCGGCGCCCGCGATGATCGTCGTCGACCACGTCACCAAGACGTACGCCACGAAGACCGCCGAGGTGCGCGCCGTCGACGACGTTTCGCTCACCGTCGAGGCCGGGGAGATCTTCGGGATCCTCGGGCGTAGCGGAGCGGGGAAGACCACCCTGCTCCGCTGCCTCAACCTGCTGGAGCGCCCCACCTCCGGCACCATCACGATCGCAGGCACCGACTTCGCCGCGCTGTCGGCGTCCGAACTGCGCCGGGCGCGGCAGAAGATCGGCATGATCTTCCAGCACTTCAACCTGCTCAACGCCCGCACGGTCGCCGACAACGTGGCGTTCCCGCTGGAGGTGGCCGGCGTGCCCAAGGCCGAGCGCAGCACCCGGGTCGCCGAACTGCTCGAGCTCGTGGGGCTGACCGACCGGGCGGGGTCGTACCCGTCCCAGTTGTCGGGCGGGCAGAAACAGCGCGTGGGCATCGCCCGCGCGCTGGCGTCCCACCCGACGGTGCTGCTGTGCGACGAGGCGACGTCCGCGCTCGACCCGGCGACGACCGAGCAGATCCTCGACCTCATCAAGGACATCAACCTCAAGATGGGGCTGACCGTGGTGCTGATCACGCACGAGTCCGAGGTGGTGCGCCGCATCTGCGACTCGGCGGTGCTCATGGAGGACGGCCGCGTCGTCGAGCAGGGCCATCTCATCGACCTGATGCGGACGCCCGGGTCGCGACTCGCCGAACTGCTGCTGCCGATCAACGCCGCCCCCACCGAGACCGGGCGCGTGCTGACGCTCAGTTTCGCCCACGACGACGCCGACGCTCCCGTGCTGTCGCACCTGGTGCGCGACCTGGGCATCGACCTCAACATCCTGGGCGGCAGCGTCGAGATCGTCGCCGGCCACAAGGTCGGACGCCTCAAGGTCGCCCTCACCCACCCCGACTCCTTCGAGGAGCACGAGGTGGAGCGGTACCTGGCCGAGCGTGGAGTGGCGGTGAGCTGGGCATGAAGACCACCTGGATCGAGGCCCTGCCCGACCTGGGCCTGGCGTTCGGGGAGACGGCCTGGATGGTCGGCTGGTCGTTCGTCCTCACCGTCCTGCTGGGCACCCTCGCCGGCGTGGCGTTGCGGCTGACGGCCCCCGACGGGCTGACGCCGAACCGGTGGTTCTACGGGATCTTCGGAGCGGTCGTGAACCTGGCCCGGTCGCTGCCGTTCCTGATCCTGATGATCGCGCTGCTGAGCTTCACCCGGTTCGTCGTCGGCACGGCGTACGGCCCGACGGCGGCGATCGTGCCGTTGACCGTGGGCGCGATCCCGTTCTTCGCCCGCGTGGTGGAGGCGGCGCTGCGCGAGGTGGCCCCGGGCAAGCTGGAGGCCGCCCAGGTGATGGGGGCCTCGACGCGTCAGATCGTCACGAAGGTGCTCCTGCCCGAGTCGCTGCCGGGCCTGATCGCCGGCGCCACCCTCACGCTGGTGACGCTGATCGGCTACTCGACGATGGCCGGCGCGATCGGCGGCGGCGGGGTGGGCGACTTCGCGATCCGGTACGGCTACCAGCGGTTCAACACCCCGGTGCTGCTGATGGCGGTGGTGGTGCTCATCGTGCTGGTGCAGGTGATCCAGAGCCTGGGCGACGCGGTGGTGCGGTCGCTGAACCATCGCCGCTGACCCGGGCTGCCGAGCGTTCCGGAAGCCCTGTTGCCTGAGGTTTCCCTGAACAGACCGATAACGACGTTCGCGCGAAATCCTGCGGAAGTTGGCGCGTTCAAATCAGAGGTCCTGTCGGAGTTGACGAGGGCACCAAAGGTCTTTGCGGCCGAAGGGCCGTTCCCCTGCGTTCGGCGAGGAGGCCGGGCTGTACGCGGCTGTAACCGTGGCTTAACCTGAGAAATGCCTGGGGGACTGCCGGACGCTGCCGCAGTCCCTCGGTGCCGTTAACAGGCTCCGGACGCCGACGGCGCGCTCAGAGCCCGCCGTCGAGCACCCGCTGCAGGAACCACGACAGCTCGCCACCCTCGCCGTCGCGCCCGCCGGCGCCGACGAGCAGCGACGGCGGCTCGGCCTGCAGCTTGACCCCGGTGAACCGGGCCAGCAGGCCGGGATCGGGCACCGTGAGCCGGAAGTAGCCGCCGTCCTCGCCGATCGCCAGGCTGTGGGACCGGTTGAGGTACCAGCCCCGCTTGTCGGTCTTGACCAGTGCCCCCGAGTAGGTCTTCGCCTTGAGGGGTTCCGGGGCGAGCCCACGGCGTCCGGCCTCGGCCACGAAGGCGTCGACCAGCACCTGCGCCTCGGCGGCCTCGGCGCGCCGGGCGGCCTCGTTCATCTCGACGCGGCGCCGGGCGTCGTCGCGGCGGTCACCACTGTCCGTCATACCGGTGACGCTACCGCGGGCGACCCCTGCGGGACGCCGAACCGGGCCGCTACGGTGAGTACGACCGGAGCGGAGGCGAACATGGCCATGGGTGGGCGATTCTCGGTGGGCTACGACGAGGCGCAGGGGCCGCTCGTCCTCGCCCTCGACGTGGGGTCGACAGGGACGCGGGGTGGGCTGTACGACGCCAGCGGCGTCCCGATCAAGGGCAGCAAGACGAAGGTCGCCCACGCGTTCACCACGGTCGCCGACGGCACCTCCACGATCGACGCCGACCAGGTGACCGACGAGATCCGGCAGTGCATCAGCCACGTGGCCGGGCTGGGGCGGCGTCCGATCGCCGGGGTCGCCATCGACACGTTCGCGTCCTCGCTGGTGGGCGTCGACGCCGACGATCGGGCGATCACCCCCTGTTACACGTACGCCGACAGCCGCTGCGCGCCGCAGGTGCAGTACCTCAAGAGCATCCTCGACGAGGACCGCACCCAGCAGCGCACCGGCACCCGCCAGCACACCGGCTACCTGCCGCCCCGGTTCCTATGGCTGAACGCCACCGCCCCCGACGTCGTGGCCCGGGTCGCGCGCTGGCTGTCGCTCGGCGAGTACGCGTGGCTGCGGCTCATCGGCACGACCGCCGCGGGCACCTCGACCGCGGCGTGGACCGGCATGCTCGACCGGCACGCCGGCGTCTGGGACGCCGAACTGTTCGACCTGGTGGGGGTGGGCATCGAGAAGCTCTCGCCGATCGCGCCGCCCAGCGCGCCGCTCACCCCGAAGCGGTCGGTGGCGGCCGACTGGCCGGCGCTGGCGGACGCCGTGTGGTTCGCCCCGATCACCGACGGCTTCTCGAGCTCGATCGGGGCCGGCACGACGGGCCCGGCGCAGGTCGTGCTGGCGGCGGCGACGTCGGGCGCCGTGCGGATGGTGATCGAAGGCGACCTGCCCAACCTGCCGCGCGGGCTGTGGTGCAACAAGATCGACGAGACCCGCTCGATCCTGGGGGGCGCGCTCAACGACGTGGGCCGGGCCGTCACCTGGCTCGAGTCGACGTTCGTCCTCCCGGACGCCGACGCGCTGCACGCGGCCCTGCTCGCCGAGCCCGACCCCGCGACACCGCTCGTGCTGCCGTTCTTCTCCGGTGAGCGCTCCACCGGCTGGGTGGGTGAGAGCCGGGCGGTGATCCACCGGGTGAACGCCGCCACCGGGCCGCTCGAGATCTTCCGGGGCACGATGGAGGGCGTCGCCTGGACCTACGCCCGCATGCTGCAGCAGCTGATCATCGCCACCGGACGCCCCACGGAGATCCTGGGCACCGGGCGCGTCTCGAACGACCAGCCGGGCCTGATGCAGCTGGTCGCCGACTTCACGGGGGTGCCGGTCACGCCGATCACCATCAAGCGCTCCACGCTGCGCGGCACCGCGCTGCACGCGCTCGAGATCCTCGCCCCGGACGCCCCCCGCGCCGAACCGACCCGGGGGGACACCCTGGAACCCGTGGGCGACCGGTACGCCTACTACCAGCACCGCGCCGACCGGTTCCAGGTGCTGTACGACAAAGTGATCGCCCGGTCGTACTGAACCGACGGCCGCCTCCACCGACCGGCGTTCTAGGGTCACTGACCTGTGATCGCCGCCGCCAGGCTGGAGACGCTTCCTGCGGCCAACGCCGACCGCGTCGACTCTTCGTCCGCCCCGCTCACGAGAACCGAGTCTCCGGTCCCCGATGCGGCGACCTCCCGGATCGCGCCCCGCCACCGTGCCAGAGTCCAATGGACGCCCGCCTCGAACGCCTCGGCGACCGTTTCCTTCACCCACTCGTGGAGCTGCGTCGAGGTTATGAGCCCCGCCAGGATCGACTCCCCGCTGAAGACGATCACCGCGGCTTGGTTGTCCCCTCGGAAGGCCACCAGCGAGCGGCGAACGGCCAGGTCAGCGACCAGGGTCAACCGCGACTCGGCGCTGTCAACCGCGCCAGCCACGGCTGCGAGCAGCAGGGCAGGCTCGCCTGCGGGGTCCGACGTTCCCTCCGCGGCCGCCTCCCGGACACGTCGGGTCTGCTCGTCTGTCAGGGTGGGAGCGAGGTCGGCGCCCAACTGAGTCAGAAACGCGACGCCCTCCCCCGGACGGCCCAGCAACGCCATCATCGCTGCGGGGCTCAACGCCACCACGCCACTCATGTCCGCGCTCCGAGCCATCGCCGGAACGCTTCGCCCGCGTCAGCGATCGGCTGTCCGGTCTGGTCCATCTTGTCGCTGATCATGTTGACGACCCCCCAGCCTCCCTCATAGCGCGCGGTCAGATGCGACGCTTGGGCGGGCGTGAGTGCGGAGGTGTCGCAGCCATACATGCGCTTCGCCTGGTAATCCAGGAGGGAATTCTGGGCCTCGTCGGAGTAGGGGATCGTCGCGTCGACGAATGTCTTTGCGACGCCGAGTGGGATGACGACGGGCGCGGCTGCGGTCCCACCCACGATGCCTGCAGTTGCGAGCCCGACATCGACGAGCCCGCCACCGGCCTTACCGACGTCATGCGACGCGATCCCCTGAACCGTCTCGATCCCCCCGGTGAGGATCCCGACGTAACCCAGCCCCTTGGTGAAGGGGCCCCAGGCTGTGCCCCGGTCCAGACCGTCGACTGCCTTGTCGCCATACTTGAGGATCATGCCCAGGGTCGCATAGTCCATCGTCTTCGAGACGGCGTCGGTCTGTCCCTTGAACGAGTTATAGGCCGCACCGAACGCGGGCCCTGACGGCGAGACCGATCCCCCCGCAAGGGACCCCGACGCAGCGCTGCCTTGGCTGGCCTGCTCCTGTTCCGCTGCGTTGTTGAACGCCGCCTGACCGAGGCCGGCCAGCGCCTCGCTGAGTTGAACCAGTTTGGGCCGATGCTGATCCCGCCACCACGACTCGAACTCCTTGAGATCCCGGCCGCTCCAGTTCCGCTGAGCCTCGATCCGCCGGCCTGGTAGGGCGGGTCTGATGGCGAATGCTCCTGCGGCAAGGAAGAATAGGGCTTGCGACAGTCCAGTTCGTCCTGCAGACAGGAGCACTCGTAGTGCTAGTTTCCCACAGCCTGGAGCCGGTGTTCGATGACCCGAACCTGATCGCGTTCGGTGGTCTGCCGGCGGTGATGAAGGTGGCCGAGCAAGCCGGCCTGTACGAGCTGGTCGACACGCACGTGACGGTGCCGGGAACCCCCGGTGCGAACACGTCGGCCAAGGTGTCCACGATCATCGCCGGGATGGTCGTGGGCGCGGACAGCATCAGTGACCTGGACGTGCTCCGCCACGGCGGCATGCGGCGGGTATTCACCGGTTTGCGGGCCCCGACCACCCTGGGCACCCACCTGCGCGGCTACCGGTTCGGGCACGTGCGCCAGTTGGATGCGGTCGCCTCCCGGCTGCTGGCCCGCCTCGCGGCGGTGTCGCCGATCCTGGCCGGCGCCGACCAGTGGGTCTATCTCGATGTGGATGACACGATCCGGGAGACCCACGGCTACCACAAGCAGGGCGCCGCCTACGGCTACTCGAAGGTGAAGGGGCTCAACGCCCAGCTGGCGATCCTGTCCACCCCCCTGGCGGCGCCGGTGATCGCCGCCACCCGGTTACGGAAGGGCAACATCGACTCCGGCCACGGTGCGGCCCGCCTGATCCGCGACGCCCTGGCCACCCTGCGGCGGGCCACCACCCCCGCGATGGTCACCGTCCGCGCCGACTCGGCGTACTTCCGACACGCCGTGGTCGCCGCCGCGACCGCCGCCGGGGCCCGGTTCTCGGTCACCGCCCGCCTCAACAAGGCCGTCACCAAAGCGATCGCGAGCATCGACGAAACGGCGTGGACGGCGATCCGCTACCCGCAGGCGATCTTCGACGACGAGCAACAACGCTGGATCTCCGACGCCGAA
This sequence comes from Propionibacterium sp., assembly GCA_012517965.1. Classification (GTDB taxonomy): domain Bacteria; phylum Actinomycetota; class Actinomycetes; order Propionibacteriales; family Propionibacteriaceae; genus Propioniciclava. Next base: position 31,391 of record JAAYTZ010000050.1, read on the forward strand.
GTCGCCGAAGTGCCGTTCACCGCGTTCACCTCCCGGCGCCAAGCCGAGCACGTCACCGCCCGCCTGATCGTCCGGCGCGTGAAACGACTCAACCCCGAGGTGGCGACGACCCAAGGCGAACTGTTGCCCGGCTACCGCTACCACGCCGTGTTCACCAACACGACCCTGGAGTTGGTGGCCGCTGAAGCCGCGCACCGGGATCACGCCATCATCGAGGCCGTGTTCGCCGACCTGAAGAACGGCCCCCTGGCCCACGCCCCGTCGGGCAAGTTCACCGCCAATGCTGCCTGGCTCGCGTTGGCCGGGATCGCGTTCAACCTCACCCGGGCCGCCGCCCGCCTCGCCTCCGCCACCCTCGGCAAGGCCCGCACCCAGACGGTGCGCCGCACCCTCATCCAGGTCGCCGCCCGGATCGCGAACCAGGCCCGACACTGGCGCCTGCACCTACCCCAACAGTGGCCCTGGCAACACCAACTCGACACCCTCTACACCGCGGCGCTCGGCCCACCCACGGTCACCGCCACCTGACCGACCGCCCTCACCAGGCACGACAACGAGGAACCCGAAGTGGAAAAGCCGGGCAGACCGGCAGCCCCTCCACGCCCACCCCCAGAAACCACCCGCCCGGTACTCCGCCGGCACTCCGGAAACGCCGAAACCCTCACCCACGAAATCGGGCCGGCGGATCGAGGCTGAGCTGTCCCTATCAACCGGTCGACCGCTCCCCGGATCGAATCGAGATCCCGCGACCGAGCTTGTAGGTCCCGTCCGATCCGGCGGACCGTCTCGACGTTCATTCCGTCGAAAGTCATGATTTCCCTCCCTGGCGGTTCGCGAAGCTACCGGATCAGGCCGTCCTTGGGCCGCAAATAGCCCAAGATTGGCGCTCCGCCCGAGTACGACTTGTCGTGGACGGCGGCCGGATCGGTCCCGCCGTACGGGGGGGTGTAGTTCTGTTCGAGCACTTTGAAGCCCGCCTCATCGGCCTGCGTGACCAGGGCCACGTGACCGTAGGTCCCGCCGCCCCACACGACGATGTCCCCCGGTTGCGGCGGTGCGCCGACCGGAATCCGGTCGTAGTAGGCACTCAGCCCATTCACGTCGAACCGCGCGTAAAGGTCGGATGCCTTGTTCGAACCGGTCACCAGGTAGGGCGTGCCGAGTTGCTCCATGCTGTACTTCTCGAAAACGTCGAAGCACTGCGCGCCGTAGGCGCCGTCGGCGTCGATCCGCTGCCCGTTCCAACGATCGACGAAGGACGCCGCTGCTCCAGCCCGAGCCTCCGTGCCCGCAGCCACGGCCGGAACCGTGGGCGCGTTCGGCTGGGGGGCCGAACCCGACGGCTGGCCACCTCCCGGCTCACCGGACGGGGCCGGGCCGGTCGCCGTCCCTGACACCCGTTCCTGCTCTTCCACGTTGTTCTTCGCCGAGGTGGCCAGTCCGCTCAGCGCCTCGGCCAACCCCGACAACTGCGGCCGGTGCTGATCCCGCCACCAGCCGACGAAGTCGTTGAGGTCGCGGCCGCTCCAGTTCTGCTGGGCGCTCCCGATCAGTTTGTCGACCGATCGCGTGATGGAACCCAGGGCGTCCGCCTGCTTCTGGAGATCGCCGCCGATACGCCGGACGGCCTCCACGTTCATTCCGTCGAATGCCATGTCTTCCCTTCCCCAGACCTGGACAGCCGGACGAGTCAGGGGGCTGGGGGCCGTCAGCGGCCCCCAGCGCCCCCGCTCAGCTACCCGGAGATGCGCCGCTGCTCCTCGGCGTTGTTGTCCGCCGACTGGCCCAGGCCCTCGAGCTTGCCCTTGAGGTCCACCAGTCCGCGCCGGTGCTGATCCCGCCACCAGCCGGCGAAATCGCGGGCGTCCTTTCCGGACCAGTTCGCCTCCGCATCGCGCACCAGCCGGTCGACCTGGGAGATCACCTTCTCGATCTCGGCGGCCTGATTCTTGAGGTCCCTGCCGATTCGCTTGACGGCCTCGTAGTTCATGCCGTGCGAGTAAGCCATTCTTCTTCTCCTTCGTCCCCCCACCATGGCTTTCACGGTGGGACAATCTGTTCATCCCGAGTTGCGTTCCCGCGCCTCAGACTCTGGTCGAACCCCGCGGAGCCGACAATGGGTCGGTCAACACCCCCGGGTCATGGCTCGACGAGCGGCAGCTGCACGCGCCACACCCGGCCCCCCTTCACCCAGAAGCCCCGCCCGGGCGGGAACTCGGTTCGGCTGCACCGGCCCAGCGGCGTCTGCAGCACGTTGTCGTCGTTGGTCTCGGGCTGCAGCAGGAACCCCACCCGGGCCTTCCGGGCCTCCGACAGCAGGCTGGAATAGCCGCCCGCCTCGCTCGTCTCGGCGTCCAGCACGATCGGGTGGCCGTAGCGCCGGCACAACCCGATCGCCTCCATCAGCGCATCCTCGGCGTCCGTGCCGTCGAACTCGGGCAGATCTTCGACGATCACCGCAACGACCGGCTTCGCCTCCGGGTCCGCCTCGACGTCCAGCCGCGCCAGCAATTCGCCGCGCAGGCAGTCCTCGACCTCCCGGGTGCCCTGGACGCTGGCGTCCCAACCGCCCCAGCGGCCGAGCAGCGTACGGCGCGGGGCCAGGTGGACGAGTCGCACCGCCGGCGCCCACCGCCGAAGCGCGTGGGCGAACCAGAGCAGCGCGGTGGTGCGGCCGGACTGGCGGGGACCGGCCAGCAGCACGGTCCCGCGCGGGTCGAACCCGATCGGGCGCAGCGAGTCGCTCTCCACGCCCAGGACGGGGAGTCCCGCCACGGCGTCCGGCATCGTGCTCGCGGGGATACGGGTGGGGAGGGCCGTCACCGGGGCGGGCCGCACCGGGAGGAAGGGGGCCACTTCGGCCGCCATGCGTTTGATGAGCCGGGCCTGCGCCAGCGGGCTGGGATCCCTGCCCAGCACCGCCACCTGCAACTCCTCCGGCCGATCGGCGAGCATGCCGCGGCCAGGAGGGCTCTGAGTCGTCAGGACGTCCTTGGGCACGTCCGCATCGAGATAGCCCTCCTCACTGGTCTGTCTGAGCACCAACCGCTGCTGAAAGGCCGAGCGAAACGCCACCGGCACGCCGAGTGCCCGGTCGACCGTCATTGCCACGTGGACGCCCAGCCCCCGACCCTCGGACAGGATCCTGCGGAACAAGTCGAACAGGGCCGTGCGATCGGGGGTCGTGTCGTACAGGTCTCGGAAGGCGGAGAAACCGTCCAACAGAAGCAGCACGCGCGGCTCGTCGGCCCTGCCTGACAAGGCCCGGTACTCCGGCAGGGTGGACGCCGGCTGGGCAGAGTAGCGACCCGCCCGCTCGTCCAGGAACCCGCCAATGAGGCGGAGCAGGCGACCGACCCGCTCCTCGTCCTCTCCCGGCACGATCGCGCCCACGTAGGGCAACGGCTCCAGCATCGCGAGCCCGCCGCCACCGAAGTCGAGCCCATACACATGGACCGGACCGCCACGAGGCGTGATTCCAGCGGCGACAGCGAGCGTCCGCAGCGCTGTCGTCTTGCCGGATCCGCTCGTGCCGACGTACAGGATGTTCCCCTGCTCATCGGGTCGGAAGTGCGCGATCACCTGCTCTTGGGCGTCCGGATCGTCCATCACCCCGAGCACCAGGGCCGCGTCCGTGCGTTGCTTGAGCTTCTCGAGGTCGTAGACGGCCGCCAGCGTGTCGAGCCAGGGCCGCCGCGGGGTCGGCACCGCCCCCAGTTGGGCGGCCATCGTGATCGACGACACCACCCTGTCGATGTCCTTCTCCGGCTTCGGCCCGGACGCCGTCGAGGCGGCCACCTTCCAGGGCCGACCAGCCCCGAACTCGAGACCGACGATCTCGATGGGCGGCGACGGCGGCTGGGCGTAGGTCCGGGCCCCAGGGTAGGCGGACTGGAACTGGATCAGCCGCCCCGGCCCGGTGCGGGCCGCCGCACGCCCGGGGATGGCGGGGTCGAACCGGGCCGCCATCTTGTCCCCCAGCACGTCGATCGAGTCGTGATCGTCGTTCATCCTCAGCGCCACCCGAAGGTTCGTGTTGGCCCGCAGGCTGTCCTTGATCACGCCGGCCGGGCGCTGCGTCGCCATGATCAGGTGCAGCCCCAGCGACCGACCGCGCTGGGCGACGTCCACGACCCCCTCGACGAACTCGGGGACCTCACCCGCCAGCGCGGCGAACTCGTCCACCACGATCACCAGGCTGGGCGGACAGGCCGGGTCGCCAGTGGCCTCGAAGTCGATGAGATCCTTGACACCACGGTCGTGGAGCAGCTGTTCGCGATGCCGGATCTCGGCGCGGAGGCTGCGCAGCGCCCTGCGCACGAGGTACGGGTTCAAGTCGGTAACCATGCCCACGTTGTGCGGCAGCGTCTTGAACTTCGCGAACGCGGCCCCGCCCTTGTAGTCGACGAACAGGAACGTCACCCGGTCCGGGCTGTAGGCGTGCGCGAGCCCCAGCACCCAGGCCTGCAGGAACTCCGACTTGCCCGAGCCCGTCGTGCCGCCCACCAACGCGTGCGGACCCTCACCCCGGAGGTCGAGCGTGAAGGGGTCGATCCCGGTGTGCCCGACGATGGCGCGCAGGTCGCCCGGCTGCTCCCGCGGCACGGCCGGCCCAGTGCGATCGACCCAGGAACCGTTCTCTCGCCACCGGGTCAGCACCTGGTCGGCGTCGTCGGACGCCTCGCGCCCCAGCAGCGTCACCACCGACACGGCTCGGGGCACGTCGGACTCGTCCTGGATGGGCACCCCCACGTCCACCACGGGCGCCAACAGGCGAGCGACCTCCAGCGCCGTCGCCGCGTCGAGCCCCTCGCAACGAACGGGGGCGATCCGCTCCTCGGTGTGCACCAGGCCGACCCGGGCACTGCTGCCGTCGCCCACGTCGAGGAACGCGCGGCAGGCCGCCGGGATGAGACGCCAGTGCGAGGCGACCCACAGCACATGGACACCCGCCAGAGGACCCCGTTCCGCCAACCGGGTCAGCCGGCCAATGTCGACGGGCGGCTCGTCAACGACCACCAGAACCGCGGGCAGCCTCGCAGGCTCACCGGCCTCGGCACCGGCCAGCCGACCCTCGACGAGATCCTCGAGTCGGTCGAGCAGCGCCCGGGCCGTAGCGGCATCAGACGCCAGTTGCACGCGCCCGATCGGGGAGTGCGGCGACATCGCATGCGGCAGCCATTCGGCCCAAAGCCAGCGGGCCCGACCCAGAGCCGAGGTGAGGCACGCCAGGACGACCTCCGACGGCCCGTGGAGCGCCACCACCTGCGCGACGATCGCACGCGCCACATCCTCCGCGAGCCCGCCTTCACCACTGACCCCGAGCCCGCCTACCTCCCGCAGGTCGGCCACGATGGGGGCGTCGCCCACGCGCGCGTGCTTGCGCAGCAACTGGTCGCGGGGCTGGACGTACTCGTCGCGACCTGGGGCGTCGGCTTGCTCGAGTTCGACCAGCGGAACCACCTCCCCAAGTCCCAGCCGGACCTGCAGGAACTCCGGGTGCTCCGGCCGGCGGCACCACAGCAGTTCACCGGGCCCGCCGATCGCCTGCACACAGGAGGTGACCGAGGGGTGGGCAGCCTCCAGTCGGTTACGTTCCTCGCTCAACACCTCAGTCAGCCGCTCGTCGGCCCGGGCCAGTCCGTCCGTGAAGACCGCGGCGGCCTCACGGCGGCGCCGGCGATTCTCCAGGTGCTGATCGAGCCACCCGCCCAGCATCATCAGCGGGCTCAGGGCGATGAAGACGACCCCCACCAGCGACTGGGTGACGGCCCACATGACGGCGCCCATCAGAAGCAGCGCGACCATGCCCAACCAGGGGAACCGGGCTCCCTCGAAGTCGCCGGGCGGCTGGGGCAGATGCACCTTCGTCGGCTTGCGGCGCTGCAACACCAGGGGTGGGCGCACGAAGCCGATGTCGGTCGTCGCGACGCTGCCCGGGAGGGGGCGGATGAGCTGAACGGCGATCAGCGTGTCACCGAGTTGGACCACCACCCCGGAGCCGAGGGCGACCCGCTGGACCCGGACACCCCCCACCAGGACGCCGTTGGCGGAATTGGTGTCGACGATCTCGACCCCGTCGCGGATCTCGAGCCGCGCGTGCTGCTTCGACACCAGCGGGTCGGTCAGCCGCACGTGGCAGTCGAGCTCGCGACCGATCGTGGAAACGCCGACCGGCAAGGGAACCTCGATGCCCCGATCCGGGCCGTCCAAGACCCGGAGCAGCGCGACGGCGTCCCCGCGCTCGGAATTCGACGGAGCCAGCCGGACCTCCACCGTCGCCCCCGAGACCAGGCCCGAGTTGATCAGCGGCTGGCTGCCGGGCAGTAGTGTCGGCTGGCCCAGGCGATTCGTGACCTTGAGGGTGAGGCGATCCTCATGCTGCAGCGGGGCGTCGGCGCCCGGTCCCTTGGCTAGCACCCGCGCGAGGTCCGCTGCGGTCGCGGTGGCGTCGGCCGTGATCTGTAGGTTGACGGGCGGGGCGTCCCCCGGCCGGTAGGTGACCTGGAGCTTCACCGTGGGGTTCCTTCCCGGCGAGCGAGAGCCGCCTCGTCGTCCAGCATCGGCAGGTCGCCGGCGGTCACCAGCAGCGTCGACACGGCGTACTCCACCAAGAGGACGCGCCGGTTGGCTGCCGACGAGCCGACCTCGCCGCGCAGCCCGCGGACGCCGCTCCGCTCAAGCTTCTCGCAGATGTTGTCCAGCTTGCGGTTGAACCGGGACTGCGGCCAGCCGAGTCGAGCCGCCGCCTCGACGGCCGAGGGAACCTGCGACGCGCCCGTGCCGGCGCGCCTGAGCAGCGGCTCGGCGAGCGCCAGCAGGGCGACCTTCTGACTCAACGTGAACTCGGTCGGCCCGATCGTGGTGTCACCGGTCGATGCCCGATCCGGCCGTTGCGGCTCGTACAGCGCCGCCCCCGTCTCGGCCAGCACCTCATACGTGGTCGAACCGGCTGTGAACGTGAGCAGCGTCACGGGGAAGACCAGGGGCTGCCGGGCCCCCGGGGCCAGCGTGGTGCGCATGAGTCCATGGGCGTCGGTCAGGTGCGCGGGCAGCCGGGCGCCCACGTTGGCCACCCACCACAGCCCGTCGGCGAACGTGATCTCCAGGAAGGACCGATGCAGATACGGGTTGTCGTCGATCTCCAGGTCGCCCGCGCGTCCGATGACGAAGACACCATCCGGCGCCGGGTGGTAGATCTCCCCGGCGAAGTCGAGGGTGAGCACGGGGTCGGTCATGGCGTGCAGATCCTCGCGAAGCCGGACGCCTGCCCCGACTTCCGCACGAGTTGCACGTCCAAGCAGGTCTTGCCGGTTTGCGCCGGCACCGTCGCGGTGGTCGCCGTGGTTTCCTCCAGCGGCACCTCGCGGTCGAGCAGGACCGGCCGGTACAGGAAGCGGTCGCCGTCCCGCGGCGCCGGGTTGGTCCAGGTGAACACCACGCCGGCCCCCCGCGCGACCGCCGTCCCACCGCTCGGCTGCGGCACCGACGCCCCCACCGGGTCGGCCGGGCGCGCCGTCGTCGCGGCCGACGGGGTTGGGCCGCTCGTGGCGGCCCCGCCGCCCCCGACGACCCAGGCGGCGGTGAGCCCGCCGACGATCAGCACCGCACCCACCCCCAACAGGGCCGGCAGCAGCCGCCGGGACGCCGCGGCCGCGGGGGGCGCTGCGTCGGCGTCCGGCCTGACCTCCGAGCCGTCGACGAACGTGTCGTCCACGGGCACCTGCGGGATGGGCGGGCCGGTGAAGTCGAGCGGGGCGTGCGCCGGCTTCGACCCCCGGCCGTGCACGAGCAGGGGCGGCGTCGACGCCCCGCCGGGGGCGGTCCCGCCGGTCCGGCCCGGAGCGCCGGTGAAGCCGGTCGGCCGAGTCCCGCCCGAGTCGGCGTCGCCGAGATCCTGCCACCGCGAGTCGGTCCGCTCCGCGGGCGTCTCGGGGTCGATCACGGTGAAGTTCGTGAAGACGGTGCCCGTCTCGCTCACGTCGGCCCGGTCGGCGGACGCCCGATCCTCGCGCACGTCGATGGTGGTGACCGACTGGTGCAGCTCGGCCTGGACGCCCTGCAGGGCCCGCGCAAACCCCAGCGCCGAGTCGTACCGCTGTTCGGGCAGCCGAGCCAGCGCCGTCCGCAGGATCCGCTCCAGCGACTCCGGCACGCCCGGGCGTCCGGTCGGTGGCACCGGCTGCTGCTTGCGCGCCAGGATCTCAAACGACTTGTTGCCGCCGCCGGGCACGATGAACGGGTTGCGCCCGGCCAGCATGGCCCACACGGTGGCCGCCAGCGAGTACACGTCCCCCGACGGCCCCATGGGGCGGCTCTCGAGTTGCTCCGGCGGCGCCCACGGCACCGAGAAGGCGGCCGCCCCCTGGCCGCCCTCCGCCACCGAGATGCCGAAGTCGGTGAGGGCCGGGCGGTCAAAGTCGGTGAACAGGATGTTGGCCGGCTTGATGTCGCGGTGCAGGATGCTCAGTCGGTGGGCGGTCTCGACGGCCCCCGCCAGCTGGATGCCGATCTCCAGTGCCTTGCCGACCGGCAACGGCTTGCGTCGCAGCAGCGCCCCGAGGTGCTGCGCCTGGCACTTCTCCATGACCAGGTACGGACGACCGTCCGGCGCCACCCCCGCCGCGAAGATGCTCACGATCGAGGGGTGGGAACTCAGCTTGGCCATCAGGTTGGCCTCGCCCTCGAACTGCGCCTGCGCGTCGGGGCCCAGGCCCCGCAGCAACACCTTCACCGCCACCTCGCGGCCGAGGCCGACCTGCTCGTACCGGAACACGTCGGCGAAACCGCCGGAGCCCAGCAGCCCTAGGTACTCGTAGCCCTCGAGGCGCGGCGGCGGCGACGGCGGGCGGGCCGTCACCGCAGCTGCTCCAGGGCGAACTGGACGCCGTGCCCGAGGTCGAGCACGTCGCCCTCGACCAGCAACTCGGCCCGCTCCCCCAGCCGCACCGGCGGCTCACCGCGCCGGCGCAGCAGGGTGCCGCTCGTCGAGTGCAGGTCGACGGCCAGGACGTTCCAGTCCTCGAGCCGGAGCTCCAGATGCATCCGGGACACGTGCGGCTGCGCCAGCGGAACGAGCTGCGGCATGGCCCCCTGGACGCGGTCGACGCGGGGGTTGCGGCCGATGACGACGGGCGCCGTGAGCTCCAGGGTGTCGCCGTTGGGCAGCCGCAGGCGTCCCAGGGACGGCCGCGGCACCCGCCGGGGCTCCCCCTGCAGGGCGCCGCCGCACACCGAGCAGACCGTCCGGTGCGGCGGGTTCGCGTGCCCCTGGCCGCACTCGACGGCCAGCACGGTGTGGCCCGCGGTGTCGGGGTCGACCGCGACGGTCTCGGCCGGCTCGGACCGCCCCACCGCGCCCATCACGAGCGTGTAGCCGTCGTGGTCGGCCTCGTCCTCCGGCACCTCCAAGCCGGACGCCGACCCGCCCGTCGGCGGCGTCCCCGGCGTGCCCGGCACGCCGGCGATGAAGTCCGGTTCCTCGTCGTCCCGGACGGCGGCGTCCTGGACCGAGAACAGCAGCGTGTCGCCGTACTGGCGCGCGAAGCGTCCGGGCGGCGCCGGCGGCTGGAGGGGTTCGGCTTCGGACGCCGCGGGCTCCGGTTCGGGCTCGGGCGCCTCGGGCTGCGGCTCCGGTTCGGACTCGGACGTCGCTGTGGGTTCGGGTTCCGGCTCCGGCTCCAACTCCGGCTCCAGCTCCGGTTCCAGCTCCGGTTCCGGCTCCGGCGCGGGTTCCAGCTCCGGTTCCGGCTCCGGCTCCGACGCCACCGGCTCGGGCAGCGGCAGCGCCCACTGCTCCGGCTCCGCCACCACGGCGACGACCTCGGGTTCGGCGTCCGGCACGGCCGCCGCCACGGGAGCGACGAGGGGCACCGGGGGGGCGCCCGCGGCGTCCAGGACGAGCCCGGACGCCGGCACGACCCCGGCGACGATCGGGCGCATGGCCCCGGCCGGCGACGGCGCGCCGACGCGGACGACGCCCCCGTCGGGCACCGACCGCTCGGCCCACGTGGAGACCCCGGCACCCGCCACGACGACAGCGGCCACGGCCACCTCCAGGCCGCCGCGCGCCGCCAGCCGCCAGCCGCCCCCGTCGTCCCGCACGGCGATCGCGAACGCCGGCAGCGACAGCAGGTCGGCGTCCGCGTGCTCGCTCAGCAGCCGCAGGAAGTCCGCCAGCCCACCGCCGGCGCCGAACGCCGCCCAGAGGCGTCCGGCGGCGGCCACCGGCACGGAGCCGCTCACCACCGCGAGCCCGTGCGGCCAAACCAGGCCGTGGTCGGCCCCCTCGCTCCAGTTGACGTCCACGTCTACTCCTCCCTCAGCGGCAGCCCGTACTCGGACAGGTCGACCGTGTCGTCGTCGAGCCCGGCGCCCTCGGGCTGGGTCGCCGCGTCCTCGTCGTCGACGGGCGTCTCCGCGCCCGCCACCTCGACGGCGTCCACGACGACGGCCGTCACGTTGTCCCGGGCCGCCCCCGTCAGCACCCCGGCGACCAGCGCCCGTGCGGCGTCCTGGGGGTCGGCGTGGGCTGTGAGCGTCGCGAGGAGCTGGTCATCCGACACCTCGGCGGTCAGCCCGTCGGTGCACACCAGCATCCGGTCGCCACCCTGCGCGGGCAGCAGCCACTGGTCGAGGACCGGGACGCCCGGGCGGCCGGCGCCCAGCGCCCGCGTGATGATGTTGCGGCCGATCCGCACCTCGTCGGGATCGATACCGGCGTCGATCAGGTCCTGCCGGCGCGAGTGATCGACGCTCAACTGCTCCAGGCGGCCGTCGCGCAGCAGGTAGATCCGCGAGTCGCCCACGTTGAACACCAGCCAGTAGGGCCGGTCGGCCTGGCGCGTCGTCGCCACCCCCGCGAGCGTCGTCCCGGGCGCGCGGCCGTGGCCGGCCAGTTCCTCGATCTCGGACGCCGCCGCTGCGGTCGCCTCGTGGAGTTCCGCGGCGTCCAGCCAGGAACGGCCGCCGAGCCGCTCGAACACCCGCACCACCGCGGCAGCCGCCGCGTCGCCGCGGGTGTGCCCGCCCATGCCGTCCGCCACCAGGAAGACGGGGTGGGCGGCGAGGTAGGCGTCCTCGTTGTGCAACCGGACATGCCCCACATCGCTCGCCGCCCCGGCGCTCACCCGGAACACCGGCTCGGCGTGCCGACCGCCCATCTCAACGCACCGCGATGCTGTGCCCGGCGAAGGTGACGGCGGCCCCGGCCGCCAGGTGCACCTTGCGCCCGGCCTGGATCCGCTGCGGCGCGACGCCGGGCGCAGGGGCGACCGACACGCCGTTCGTCGAGTGCAGGTCGATGACCCATGGCCCCTGCTCGTCGCGGCCGACCAGCAGGTGCGTCTTGGACGCGAGCGGGTCGTCGACGGGCAGCGGCACGGCGTCCGGGTGGCTCCCGGGGGCGGCCGGGTTGCGGCCGAGGACCGACGGCGGGACCAGCGACAACGCCGTGCCGCCCAGGTACAGCCCCGGCCCGGCAGGGTCCCCCGGGTCGGCCAGCTGGGTGCGGTCGGCCTCCTCGGCGTCCACGCTGCGCATGCTCCGCACCGGGAGCGGGGCGGGGGACGCCGCCGGCTCGGCCGGCGCTGCGGGCACCGCCCCGCTGAACGGGGTGGCGGTGATGAGGCCGTCGACCTCGGTGACGGGCTGCACGGGCGCCCACGCGGCCGGCGAGGGCGGCGCTGGCGGCGCCCACGGCGTCGACGGGGCGGGAGATGCCGGCGGGGCAGCGACCGGGGCCGGCGGGCCGGCGTCGAACGCGGGCTGCGGCGCGGGCGTCCAGGACGG
>JAAYTZ010000051.1 GCA_012517965.1 Propionibacterium sp.
CCCAAGGATCGTGGAAATCCCGCTCAACCGGAGCGCCAACCCGGGAAACTGTCACACCCACCCGGCAGAATCAGACCTGCACGACGGTTTCAGCCCGCCCCAACAACCACGTGGACCAAGCGCGAAACATCGAGGCTAACACCCATGCAGAAGCGCAAACTGATCGAAGTCTCCCTGCCCCTGGAGGCGATCAACCGCGAAGCCGCGCGCGAGAAGTCGATCCGCCACGGCCACCCCTCCACCCTGCACCTGTGGTGGGCCCGCCGGCCGCTGGCCGCCGCCCGCGCCGTGCTCTTCGCCCAACTGGTCGACGACCCCTCCGCCCGACCAGAGGAGTTCCCCACCGAAGAGGCCCAACGCGCCGAACGCGAACGACTCCACCGGCTCATCGAACGCCTCGTCGTCTGGGAGAACACCCGCGACGAGAAGCTTCTCGCCGAGGCGCACGCCGAGATCCTGAAGTCCACCAACGGCAACCCGCCGCCGATCCTGGACCCGTTCGCGGGCGGCGGCACCATCCCCCTCGAAGCCCAACGCCTCGGATTGGAGGCCCACGCCTCCGACCTCAACCCCGTCGCCGTGCTGATCAACAAGGCCCTGATCGAGCTCCCCCCGAAGTTCCGGGACCAGCCGCCGGTCTTCCCCGGACTGGCCGACACCCGCACCCAGTGGAAGGGCGCTGAAGGGCTCGCCGCGGACGTCCGCGCCTACGGCCAGTGGATGCGCGACGAAGCCGAACAGCGCATCGGGCACCTCTACCCAGACGCCACCCTCCCCGACGGCACCACCGCCCCCGTCATCGCCTGGATCTGGGCCCGAACCGTCACCTGCCCCAACCCCGCCTGCGGCATCGAGATGCCGCTGGTGCGGTCGTGGTGGCTCGGCAAGAAGAAGGGCAAGGAGGCCTATGTGGTGCCCCGGGTATTGAGGGACGCGAGTGATCCCTCCGGGCTGCGCGTGACGTTCGAGATCGGGCACGACCTGTCCGGGGCGCCGAGTACCGAGGAAGGGACGATCGGACGAATGGGTGCTCACTGCGTTGCATGCAAGACAGCGGTCCCTCTGAACTTCATTCGAGCCGAGGGCCAAGCCGGTCGCATCTTCGCCCAACTCATGGCCGTGGTGGCGGAAGGCAACCGTCAACGGATCTACCTCGAGCCGAGTCGCGAACACGTCGCTGCTGCCAAGATCGCTCGGCCAGACGACGTTCCGAACGGCGAAATGCCGAGGAACCCACGCGACTTCAAGACCCCAAACTACGGCATGACCACATGGGCCGACCTGTTCACCAACCGCCAACTGACGGCGCTCACCACCTTCAGTGACCTTGTGAGCGAGGCCCGCGTTCAAGTTCTCGGCGACGGGGGGACAAACGCCTACGCGGACGCCGTCACCACCTACTTGGGAATGGCCGTGAGCAAGATCGCGGACATGAACAACTCGCTGGCCCGCTGGAAACCGACTATGGACCAGTCGATAGCGTTGTTCAGTCGACAGGCCATCCCAATGGTCTGGGACTACGCGGAGACAAGTCCTCTGGGCACGGCCGCCGGTTCGTTCACCACCTCGGTTCATAACATGACCAAGGCAATACCGAACACGCTGCTAGGTCGTCCTGGGTCTGTGCAGCAGTTGGATGCGTCGACCCGGTCCTTCAAGCAGATGTTGGTCAGCACCGATCCCCCCTATTACGACAACATTGGCTACTCCGACCTCTCCGATTTCTTCTACGTCTGGTTGCGTCGTAGCCTTCGCGCAGTTCATCCCAATCTGCTCAGCACGATGCTCGTCCCCAAGACAGAGGAACTCGTCGCGAACCCGTATCGCCACGGGGGCAGGGAGGAGGCCAAGGGCTTTTTCGAGGACGGCTTCCGGCAAGTGTTCGCCAAGGCGAGGCAATCTGCCCTGCCCGATTTCCCCATCACGGTCTACTACGCGTTCAAGCAGAGCGAGAGCGACGTGGCGGGTGATGCGTCCTCAGGTTGGGAGACGCTGCTTGAAGGGATGATCCGCTCCGGCTGGGGGATTACCTCGACGTGGCCAATCCGGAGTGAGCTCAGCAACAGGATGCTCGGCTCGGGTACTAACCTCGATCTTTCGCGTGGCGGGGTTGGGTCGTTGTGACGGCTTGAGGATCACCGTCTTGGTGTGATTCTGGCGGGTGGGTGTGACAGTTTCCCAGATGTGGCTCCGGTGGGCGGGGATTCCAGGGTCCCGGTGGGTGTTTC